>JBDSEC010000045.1:0-7827 GCA_039920205.1 Pyrinomonadaceae bacterium | reverse complement strand
TAACTGATTCGCGCGAAGTAACTCAGCGTTTAGTAAACCACGAATCCTCGCGAATAAAAAAAGATACGAATCAAAGCAAATGAGTTGGCAAACTTACCTTGATTCGTGAACAACGTTTTTCTATTTCCCGGTTCGAAGCTGCGAGTCGTACATCGCAGCATAGCCCAATTGTTGACGGGCGAAATCACGCGGATAGGTTAGTTCGACCTTAGAAACCTTACCTTTGCCATCGAACGTGGCGTTCAACTCGGCGTTGATGCCCGCCCAGTACGTCGGCACATCCAAATTCTTGTAGCGCGCCAGAACTTCATCGCGCAGCTTGGTATCGAAATGCACACCGTATTTATCGACCAACGCTTTGATCGCGTCGTAATCGCCTTCGGCCTTAATACGCATTAGTTCGGCCAGCAGCAGCCCGACCCCTACGCGCATCTTGTCGAAATCGGTGATCACGACATAGTGTTTCCCGTTACGCTCGACCAGTTGGATCGCGCCGGTCTTGTCCATGATGTAGTTGGCGATCATCTGCCGGTCGCGCTGATGGTCCTCTTCAATGGTGTCACCGACCGGGATCGAGCGCAGTTGGGCCAACATGACCCGCGCGG
This sequence comes from Pyrinomonadaceae bacterium, assembly GCA_039920205.1. Classification (GTDB taxonomy): domain Bacteria; phylum Acidobacteriota; class Blastocatellia; order Pyrinomonadales; family Pyrinomonadaceae; genus JBDSEC01. Next base: position 7,222 of record JBDSEC010000045.1, on the reverse strand, counting down.
CCGAGTAGTACATGGCCTTGGTCACATCGGGGCTAGAGATCAATCCCAATTCTTTCAACTTTGGATCCGAAACATTCCATAGGCCCATCAGATCGGCACGCGCCTCTTCCAACGTTGACGCGTATTCCTTCAAGTAATATGCCGACTCGTGCGTTAGCTTTGGATTCAACTTGCCCGAACCGTGGCCGATCACTTCGTGCAGCGCGGTCAGCAGGTCCTCGGCCTCGTCACCATACTTGCGACAGATCTCGATCTCTTCCGGCGAAGACGCGAATTCGGTCAACGAACCGGTTCCGGTCGCGCGCGAAAACGCCCGTGACGAACCGGTAAACAGAAAGCTCTTGGTGCCGTACTTCTGGTGGATCTCGTCCTCATTGGGTAGATTATCGCCCACCGTATTGACGGAAAAATCGCCGGTCTCGATCACCGTCTCAACCGCTTTGGCACGCGGCGGTTTAACCCCGAGCTTTTTGTATTGGTCCAGCCAGGGGGCGCGATTCTCGAAATACTGCGCGTTGTCGGCAATGCTGGTGATCAGCTTGTTCACCTTTTCGTCGGTGATCGAGACGAAGCTCTGTGATGTGCCTTTAGCGCCCCGCGCGTCGGCATAGACTTCGATAAAGCCGTTGGCGAAATCAACGGGTGGGTTGTTCTGCACCCAGCTGGCGCCGAACTTCAGCCAATCCTGCGGGTCACCCGTTTGGTAGTAGCGGATCAAATCGTCGATCACCTGGTCCTGGCCCGGTTCGGCATATTCGCGCGCGAGGGTCAGATACTTGATCGCCTGGCTTAAATATTTCGCGTACAGGCCGGGTGCCGTCTTTCCGTCTGGCGTGCCGGTGCGATAGACCTCTTCCACCAATTTTCCGCCTTTGGTTTTCACCAAGCGCGAGTTCAACGGGTACTGCTCGTGAAAATCTTTTACGTCATTCAGGCTAACGGCCAGGTAAAAGTTATTCGCGCTGGCTTGCAAAATATCCAGACTGCCGCGCGGGCTCTTGGCTGTCAGCATTGGTTCGTACTCGGCATCGAATAGCGATGGCTGCAATTCCTTCAGCTCGGCGCGAAGTGTCGCCGGCGTATCGCTCAGCGACTTATTCTTTGCGGCCTGCAACGCGGCGGCCTCCAGTTCCGCCGGGGTGAATTCGGGCAGGAACTTTTGGGCCGTAGTGTTGTTCCGATTACCATGGTTGGCCCAAAACAGTTTGGTGTAATCCAGGATCTTTTTCTGCACGCCGCTGGGAATTCCTTGCGGCCGCGCCACGATAGCTTCCAAGATGCGTTTTTGGCGCAAGCCAAACCGGGAGAACTGGTCATAAATGATCGGGTCGATGGCGATCGACGCCTGAGTGAACCAATATGCCAACGCCTGCTGCCGGGCGGAAAGTTCGCGGAAACTCTCGGCCTCGACCAACATAAAGCCAGTGCTGCCCACGCGTTCGATCAGCGTGCTTTCTTCGGGCTTAGAAGTCTGCGCGAAAACCGATCCGCCAAAAGCGAATTGAGCAACAAAAATCAGCAGGATAAAAATACGGATAGATCTCATTTGGTATCTCCGAACTCTGGAACTAAATGGAAATGACACGGCTATCAGCCACGCGTCGTTAATTATCGAGGAGAGCGATTCAACTCAGTTTTACGGCAGCTAGAGCGTGGGGTCAATCGGCAAGTGACGTGACGAATGGTGCCGGTGATGGATGGTACGGTTTGCGGTGCGCAACACTTATCTGACGCGCGAGTCCTAAAGCGGAGCGCATGCGACTCATAAGCCGGAGCGCGGGCGACCCGCCCGCTGGTTTGGAGCCTCGAAAATGGGCGAAGGCCTCCAACGTACGTTAAGCGGTTTCGACTAGGTTGGCTCTTCCGCAACCGCTGGCGGGTCGCCCAAGCCCCGGCTGGCGGATCGCATTGTGCCTGAGTATCGAGTTAGGCAGCCTTGAGAACGCCGGGTCGCATGCCGATGCCGTAGCTGCGCGCCAATTCGCCAAGCTTTTCGCGTAATTGCCTGCGCCCGCGGCTTAAACGGCTCATCACCGTGCCGATGGGGATTCCCAAGGTCGTCGCTATTTCTTGGTACGAAAACTCGCGTACATCAGCCAACAAAACCACGTCGCGAAACTTTTCCGGTAACGCCTCCAACGCAGCCATCGCCGCGTCCTCGTTCAATTGCGTTTCGGCGATCGGTTGCACCGTGGCGACCACGGTTTCGGGGTCGGCGTCGACAAAAAATCGGCTGCGCGTCTGCAACCGGCGGCGATGGTGGTCAACTTTGAAGAACAGGATCTTATAGAGCCAGGCCCGGCAATTGGTGCCGCGTTCATAACGGTCGAACGATCGCCAGGCTTGCGTAAAGGTTTCCTGTACCAGGTCCTCGGCTTCGGCTGGCAACCGGACCAGGCGTAGCGCGGTCCGATAAAGGTCTTTCATGTGTGGAATGGCTTCCGTTTCAAAATCAACCAAATTGAATTCGTTTTTCATTTCTTTCCCTATCTACCTGAGGCTGGATCCTGATCCGCCCGAAAATTCGTATCCAGCGCTTGCCGGTTGGTACATTGGTCGCCGGACAGGCGAAATCCTTACAAAGAAATTTTGTTAAACGGGAATAATTCAATCGCAGGCCGGAATTAACGGATTGAGGTCAATCACGAATCAGCCGGCGAGAACCGATCAAACGCCGATTTCTGCCGAAGAAGCCCAAGCATGTCAGTGAAAATTGAGTCATCGCGCGATACCCGGGTCGCCCTGGGGAGGCTCACCGTTGAGGTGGGTTTGGCAGTTGAAACCATCGACGCCAAATACGATGACCGCCAGATCCGCGTCTGGTTGCGCCGGGCGGACGCACGCGTGTTGGTACCGGTAGAGCTGTGCCGCCGTATCCGCGCGGCCTTGCGCCACGTCTGAGCCGACGCGTTAAGTATCAGCAGTCAACCGCCGCCAAGGCTATTACTCCTCAGCTAACGCTTACTAAACGCAATTTTTCCTGACCGCCACGTTCTGTTACCAAATACCGAAAAAGGGTGGCGCTGATGTCGAGCAAAATTCGGGTACTGATTTTACTTTCCTTAGTCTCGTGCGTACTGGCTGTGACAATTCCGGTTTCGGGACAACGAAAGCGACCATCGGCCATGGTCGACACGGACCAACTCCGTCGAGACTTTCTGGCGGCAGTGGGCCGCGATTTTGAACTCGTAAAAGATGAACTCAAGGCTGGTCCACCCGAGATCGGCGGTTTGCCCTACTGGCTGGCGTATGTAAAGCCGAAGCGGCAGAGTTTATTCACCCTTAAATACACCTATAACTTTCGCGATGGTTCATATGTTCGGGGCGAGGGAGTCTACGATCTGCGCGTTAGCGATCCCGGTTGCCCACGAGCGCTGTTGCCTTACACCAGTGCCGGAAATGTTTGTCTGGGTGACACCGTGATAATACCCATCCGGCTGCATGGTATCTTCAATCACAAATTCACCTTGACGGATGCACCCGAAGCGATTCTGATGGACGGTGACCCGGCTAGGCGACTGCCTCAAGGCTTGAACCGACCACAGCCGTCGCCCGCGTCGATCACAAATCCCGTGGCGCCAAACCTAAAATTTCTTGGCACCTCGCGCCACGAACTTTTGTATCGCAATCTGGATGTCATGGTGGTTTACTCCGCAGTATTTCAAGCGGTTGAACCCGGCCGTTTCAATCTGTCGGTAAGGCCCGACCCTTCCGCCAATCCCGAGTCTGAGTTGGGCAAGCGAATCTTTGAAAACGAACTCGCCGTCATTGTCGTTGCCCTCGACGCTCCGGTCACGTTCTTGGCCGAGCACGAAAACACCACCGATCACAGCCGTTTCAAAGGCGTGACGGTGGGCAATTCAAACAACTATCAGATCACCACACAGATCATCCAGGTGGGCGACGTGATCTCGGTTTCATATGCGTCCGAATACGTCCGCGCAAAGGTGAGCAGGGATATTTCAGAGACCGAGCAGTCCGCGAGCATCCGGCCGGAGATCATTCGGGGTGAATTCAAACCGAAGACCGACCGGTATGACGCTTGGATCTTGGACCAACTGCCGCGTTAGTTTTAGATCGGTTACTGTGCGCGGCCTTCGACTTTTTCGCGCATCTGTTTGACCAGGCGCGCCGTCAACCGGCTTAAGGTGGAAAGGTTTAGGGGACCCGCAGTCGCGCGGACGTATGACACGTCGCGCAGTTGGTCCAGGTCGAATTTGTCTTTGTAGTGGTTACGGTAATCGTCCGCCGATACGGCCAGACCTTCGATCGAACTAGTGTCTATATAAACCAAGAGAATGAAATCGGCGTCGCTGGGCCGGTCCAGCAGTCAACGGCCGATCACATTCAGGGTAAGACGCAGTTTGAATGGGCAGGTGGTAATGCAGACCCGTTCCCCCTACTGCCCTGGTGTTGATCGGCGGATCGACTATTTTCCCAGGGTGAATCGCGGCCCCGGTGTTTTCACGCAGTTGCTGTCCGGCGCTCTGGTTGGATCGTCGAAGAATGCGGCAACCAACGTGCGTGCGCACTGGCTGCTGAACCCCGGTCCGTGTCCAACACCCGGGATCTCAAAGAAGTAGCTTCGCGATAGCGTCTGCGCGGCCAGACGACCCCAATCCGGCGGCGTATAGGCGTCATACTCGGCTCCAAGCAACAGAGTGGGGATATCGCTCTTGACCGGCTGGTTCTCGATCGGCTTGGCCGCCGGCACTTTCCAGACAGCACAAACACCCGGGAAATAGTTTTGGATCGAGTATCCCGGCAAACCCTCGTAACGATCGGATTGCGCGCGGATCTTCTTCGCATTTTCAAAGGGAAATTCCTCGCGACACCATACCGAATAACGCATCCCGAGCGAATAGAAACCGCGATCATTCACTTTGCTTTCGGCATATCTCTGCAGGGCGCGAAAATCACCGCGGTGGAAACGAAAGATCTGCCAGGGCGCGTCCGCGACAGATTCGGCATCGTTCGACAACAGGTAATCCAGCACCCAGTCGGTTACATCATGCCCGTTCAAGGTGACAGTTAATGATGCGGCGCCATCACGTGGTTTTACTTTGAACGCGATCGGCTTTTGATTCGCCTTCCGAACCACATCGTAGAACGTCTGTTCCAAGTTGGGGTACGCGCGAGCGCAATCGGCTTGGGCTGCGCAAGTGGTGAAGACAACTTTGAGCGCACGCACGGCACCGTCAACGCCTACTTCGTCGTAGTTGACCGACGGCGGCAACACCGATTCGATCGCGACGCTCCGAACGCCTGCCGGGTGATCGCGCATCACTTCTAACATCAACCGCGCGCTATACGAGACCCCGTAAAGGTTCCATTGCTCGTACCCCAACACACGGCGCAGGTCTTCAATATCGGCTGCGCTTTCCGCGCTGTTATAGCCGGACAGGTCCACACCGCTATTGACCAAGCGGTCATGGCATACTTTGGCGGCGGCTACTTCGCGCTGAGTGGCGGCTTTTCGGTCCAAATTCGCGCGGTTGCTGGCCAAGTTGGCGGCGTCGACTTCGGGGCAATCCAGACTGGGCTGGGCCAAGGCGGTTCCGCGCTGTTCAAAAATGACCACATCACGGCGATCCAACCACGGTGACGAACGCCGCCCGCGGACGATCTTTAGCGAACTCGCTCCGGGTCCACCCAAAGTGCGCAAAATAGGATCGGGTGCCGGCGTGGCGCTGTTACTTTTTTGAATGATCACGGGCAATCGGATCGGCCGGCTATTGCTTCGAGTGCGATTTTCCGGAACCACCAGGTAGCCGCACCGAACCTTGTCCTTTTCCGGATCCGGTGTGGGAAAAGCACATTCTCCCGGCTCAAAGCGAGGCACCACCGTCATCTGACGGGAGAGAAGCGCTTGTGATGCCGGCGCACAACCCGAATTTCTAAGGTAGGGCTGAAAGAACACCGTGGAAACACAGAGCAGGAGAAGAAAATTCTCGATCTTCATGGTAAACCTTAGCGCCGTTTGTTTGTCGTAGCCAATAGAGTAAACACCGGCTGTAACTACTTCGTGGCATTAAAGTTCCACAATTTGTCTCAAACAAGCAAAATGTTTAATGCTGTACAAAATCGTTGACACTTGGCGGCGTAGGCTCTAAACTCGGAACAGCGCTGTTCAAACGGCGTCCGCAAAGACCTTCCCTGGGGCCCCTTCGGAGACTCAATTACGTGGCTACGATCGAAAGAAAACCACTTACCGCCTATCAACGGCGGATGAGAAAAGAACTCGGCGGCGATGAAGACGACCAACCGACAGTCGACCAGCAAATGGCTCGATTGGAAGTCGACATCCGTCGTCTGAAGGTCGAATTCGACATATTTTTCAACGGGGGTGTTAAGCACCCGCCTTACGAAACGCGTAATCGTGTCGAGACCACGTTTGCCCGATTGGGCGACGACCGTACGTTGACCTACGCCCAGCGCTACAAATACAACTCATTGGCGTCCAGATTTGCCTCGTTTCGCGATATGTGGCGCCGTTCAATGCAGAGCAAGGAAGAGGGGCGCGACTTCATTACCGTGGCGCGGGCCAAGCTGACGGCAATGCGCGAAGCGGCTGATGCCGAGATCGCCGCGCGAAATGCTGCCAAGTATGGCACGAATGAAACGACCGCAAACGAGGCACCACCGGCTGCAACATTGATTGAAAAGCCAGCGCCCGAACTTGCGGCACCGGCCCTGGTCGATGCGCCCGCCAGGGCATTTAAGAAAGGTCCGGTGATAACCGCCACCGTTGTGCCCGTAGCATCCTCGGCTCTGCCGCCGCCACAACTTGAGTTGGTGGCGCCGGTGAAGACCGAATCTAAAAGTGAGTCCGCTCGCGTCCCAGCAACAGTCGAGCCCGAAACGCTCGCCGCCAACGAATCGTTGGATACGAACGGCGAAGGTCGGCCCATCGCCGGGGCTGAACCTGACGGAAACAAAAGTGACGCAACCATGGCTAGCGTCTTCGTGGATTTATCAAACGAATATCAAACGGACGGATTTGTGATTGATCCAGTACCGGTTGATATCGAAAACATCACCCACGAATTCGAACCGGGTGCAACTAACATTGACCCGGCGCACGCGGACCAACTAGTTGCTGCATTTGAGCCCGACGTTGAAGTGATTTCGCCGAGTGCCCACGAGCAGTTACCGGTCGACGACGGCGACAAACGGCTAAAGCAGATGCCGACGCGATTTCCCAAAATATTGCCGCCGTCGG
>JBDSEC010000044.1:0-6411 GCA_039920205.1 Pyrinomonadaceae bacterium | reverse complement strand
CCAGTCGCGGGTCTTAATATATTCAATGAACGCGAGGGCATCGATCACGCCGGCCGAATCTTCTCCCGGAACATTTAGTTGATTCGTTGTTCCCAAGCCAATACCTAGGAAAATGGCGTCGTGATTCTTTTGCAGATCGGCGAACGAAATATCTCGGCCGATCTCGGTGTTGACCAGAAACTGCACTCCAATCTTTTTGATGTGCTCGACTTCGTCCAGGGAAACCTTTTGCGGCATTTTGTATTCGGCCATGCCGTAAGTATCCAATCCGCCTGCCAGCGGTTTCCGTTCGTAAACCGTCACTGCATAACCCAACCGGGCCATATAGGTAGCACACGACAATCCCGCCGGGCCTGACCCCACGATCCCCACCGATTTCCCGTTCGGCGCGCCGGCTTTATAGATCTGCCGGCCGTGGTCCATCGCATAATCGGTGGCGTAACGCTGCAGCCGGCCGATCTCGATCGGTTTCTCCATCAATGTGCCTTCGACGCAGGCGCCTTCACAGAGCACTTCGACGGGACAGACGCGGGCACACGAGGCACCGATGGGGTTCGCATCAAAGATAACCCGGGCCGAACCCAACAGGTTGTCACTAGCGATCTTCTTGATGAACGCCGGGACGTCAATGTGCGTGGGACAGGCATGTGTACAGGGCGCGTCAAAACAATAGAGGCAGCGATTGGCCTCGAAACGCGCCTCGGCCTGATTCATCGCAGGATTGATCTCGGCAAAATTCTGTTCGATCTGTTCCAGAGTAATGGTCATATTGTTATACTTTCAATCGCTTCTGTAAACTCTGCCTTGCGAGCCAACCAGAAATGGTCCGAATCAGAATTGTAGTAAATCAACCAGCGAATTTCGCTTTTACTTAGTCACCGCAAACGCGGCTTCGGGTGCCTGATTATCGTAGGTAAGCTCGAATCGTTTTCCGGACTGTTCGAACGCTGCCGTGAATTTACCATCAACGATCTTAGGCTCTCCGACCTGTTTGCGACCCAGTTTACAAGACGAGATGACTTGCGATTTTGCGTTCTTCGGAAATAGGTCGTCCAGCGTTTGAGCCCACACGATGCTAATGGTAAACATCCCCAGGCACGGGTCATCGACCTTGGCTGTTTCCGTCACATTCCGCATAGTGAACAAAAAGTATCTTTTTTCACCGGCTGCGGTCGTCAAAAGAGACGTGGCTCGATACGGATATTCCCCCGTATCTTTCATTATGTCATAACGCTTAAGATCGCTGAGATAGAACTGGCCATGCCGGTCCTGGTAATCAACTTCGATCTTGCCGTATTCGTCCGACGTGAAAAGCGGCCGTTCCAATTTTAAGGCGTCCTTTTCCACGTTCTTTTTCTCAAGCGCGGCTTGTACCTCGGCGCGTGTCTGCGAGGTGGTGATCTCAGAGGAGAGAATCATTTTGTACCGCGTCTGGTAGTCTTCCGACCACCATTGCGCGGCCTGGCCGTCATCAACAAACTCCGGCGAATTACCTACCTCTTTGAAAATTGCTTTGCCGCGCGAAACATAGAGAAAACCCTTGACGTTGCCGATCCAAGCGGTAGCACTGGGAACTTCCGGATCCTGATTAATTCCGATCGAATCAAAATAGCGGCCCTCCCCCGCATCGGGCACCACGAACTCTTTCCCCGCAAAATATGGCCGGTGCCAGTCCTCAGAATCGCAAAACTGCCCACTCGAAACGGTTAGCTCGCCGCTCTTGACGTAGGTCAGGGGATCTTTCCCGCATCCGCTCCAGGTCCAAGACTTGTAATCGAATTTTCGTCCGTCCTTAAAGTTGATCGAAGTCGGTCCCCAGTCAAACGAAACATCCCAAAAGCCATGCTCTTGCAACGCAAGTTCGCCATTGCGAACAGTCAAGATGGCGCCGACCGCTTCGAAACTATCCGGCAGGCACTTGCTCTTTTGCTCTCCGAATCTGGTCCCGCAGGTCCAATCGTCTTCGGGACGATAATAAGCGATCCAAACGGTGGGCTCGTCGGTATCAGGCTTTAGATCGCACCGAAATACTCGCCCTCCGTTTTTCACCATCGGCGGAGTGGCGAAATCCTTTCCTTTGAATGTAAACGTGCAGCCGCCGGGCGTGCCGTCACCATGCGTGAGGCCCGGTTTCGGCTTGTAGTAATGAACCGTAAGCTCGCCGCGAGTTTCGCTAATCGCAGCCTCGGTTTTTCCGCCCGAACAGGCCAGAACGGAGCAAAGTAGCACTCCGAGACTGAACAGAAGCGGGAGAAAATGGACCGTTTGGTGTTTGAGCCAAATCATTACTAAGCAAAAGGAAGTCTCACCGCGACGACAGCGGACGGAAGTGCGCTAGCATCGTGCTTAATCCGCCACGATCGGGCCGTACGCATCCGGACGGCGGTCGCGGAAGAATTGCCAAGTGTTACGCACTTCGCGAATCACGTCCATATCCAGATCCGCCACTATCAATTCGTCCTTATCACGTGAACCTACGGCCAGCATCTGACCGCGCGGATCGCAGAAATAACTCTGCCCGTAAAACTCGCCGATGTTCCAGGGCGCCTCGGTCCCGACGCGATTGATGGCGCCGACAAAATATCCGTTAGCGACGGCATGCGCGGGCTGCTCCAACTTCCACAAATATTCGGACAACCCGGCGACGGTGGCCGATGGGTTAAAGATGATCTCAGCGCCATTCAATCCCAAACAGCGCGCGCCTTCGGGGAAGTGCCGGTCGTAGCAGATGTATACGCCAATGCGCGCGAACGCCGTGTCGAAGCACGGATAGCCGAGGTTGCCCGGCCGGAAATAGAACTTTTCCCAAAACCCGGGGTTCACGTGCGGGATATGGGTCTTGCGGTACTTGCCCAAATACTTGCCGTCGGCGTCGATCACGGCGGCAGAGTTGTAGTAGATGCCCGATATCTCTTCCTCATAGATCGGAACGATCAGCACCATGCCGTACTGTTTGGCGACGTCCTGCATCAATTTCACGGTCGGGCCATCCGGTATCTTTTCTACCGCTTCGTACCAACGGGTCTTCTGTTCGGCGCAGAAATACGGAGTCGTAAAGATCTCTTGGAAGCAGAGCATCTGCACGCCTTGCTTAGCGGCGTCCTCAACCAGCTTCATTTGATTGTCGAGGTTCGCCTGGCGGATCTCCGGAATGGGAGCGTCGGTCGGCGCGACATTGTGCGCCTGGATCAAACCGCATTTGATTATTCGTGACATATGTTTACCTAACGTTCATTTTTTCGATCGTGGTGGCGGATCAAAAAGCCCGGCATCGATCACGGGATTGATCTCCACTCGCTGTATCCTTCGTGTCCATCGCACGCCCGGCATCGAAAACCGCGAAGTCACGGGAATCCTTATACCATCAAATTCCCGGTAGTCGCTGAAATCGACTCGATAAACAAAATCGCCCAGCACTGTCGGTGTCGAACTTTCCCGGCGCAACAAAAAATGGTACAAATGGTCGAAATAAAGTTCGTCCCGAATTCCATTCAAAGTCTCAGCCGCAACAACATTGACCCGGCGGCCCTCGAGCTCGATCTCGAACCCAAATTTCAAAGTACCGTAGATATCGGTCAGCAAAGAAGTTGCAACCAGCGCATTTTGCCTTATTTGCGCCTTTTCGTCAGCCTTTAATTCGATCGATTTACCGTTGCTGGCTTTCCAAGCCGTGGTCCCGTTGAATCCTTCGGTTATAACATAGCCCGACGAATACGTCGTTTTTACCAGCATCTTGCCCGGAATCGATTGCCAAACCTCTTCCTTTTCCACCGTGCCGTCCGGTTCGATCCTTTCGGCTGCGAAATAGAGCGTCTTGATCAATGCGCGCTTTTCCGGTCGTCCGATCGCGTTATCGTGTTCACCGAGGATCGCCCGGGGGTTGGGCACTAGTACTTTCTGAGTCGCATCGGTTTCGGCTTTTCCTTCCATTGGCATCGGGCCATCAAGCCTTGGCCGCGCGGTTGGCTCGGGGCTGCCGTTATGGCACGTGTTGCAGGAAATGACCGGCTTGCCGCTGAAATACTGACGGTTCAGATCGAAGGTCATCCGCAGCATATGCCGCGCGATCACTTTCTTGGGGTTCGAATCCTTTTCAAAATCATACCCGGCATGGCAGTAACTGCAGCCAACGCCCAGCGACGCCGTCATGATATTCATGACCTTACCCAACTGATCCGCGGGCATGTTGCGCAGCACGTGGATGTTCTTGAACTTTCTTTCCGCGGTGGTGTTAGCGGTTTTAGCGGCGCGGTTCTGCGTGTGGGCCTCGCGCCCGACAACGAGTAAGGATACGGGACAGAGTATCAACAAGACTGCAATTCTGAGTTTCTGCGAATTGTCCAACTGGGAGCACTTAAAAGTGAAAATTAACATTCGCGATTAGTTCCAGTATCTTTACACTGACGGCGCGGTCCCCCCGTGGACGACGCGAAGCGTTGAATTGTCTTCGTCGCATAGCGACGGTTGAATTTAGCCGTGGGTTTCAACCCACGGTGGGGCGAAGAACGCCGGGCGTCGCGTCAGCGGCGCATGAATTTGGAAACACGTCGCGGGGCAATCAAAGTCTTGCGGCAATTGGATCACGCTGAACCAGCCGGCGGACTTCGGGTCGATCGAACAACCTCAAATTCAATCGTCGCTAAAGCGACGAGGAATGTTGGGGGATTACCGTGGCTTGAAAGCCACGGCTAAACTCATACGTCGCTAAGGCGACGAGGACAAAAGCTTCGTGCTTGCCGGCGCGCCACCGGAACAAACCTGATGACACCACAACTTTACTCAGCCTCCGCGGCCGTTGGAACCGGAGTAAATTTTGGTGGTGTAAGCTTCATGAACAAGATGTAAGAAAAGAACGAAACGCCAAATCCGACGAACCACGCATAGTCATAGAGCGGCTTCAGGGATGGTACGAATGCGCCCACCCAAGCGCAGAAACAACCGAGCACGGTGGCTAACACGGCGCGCCAATTCGAGCCTTTCTTGGTTAGTACCCAACCGACCAGCACGCTGACAATGATCACCACGATCATCAACGCCTGGCTGGCGATCGTTCCCATCCCCACGGTTGCAACGCGCACGATACCGCCCAGCGCGAATCCGGCGACACCAAACACGCAGGTGACCGCGATACGGATCAAGATCGAGTTTTCGTAGGCGTAGGCTCCGCTGGAACGATAGAGGTCGCCGAGTTCCAGCCGCTTTTTCCGCACCACCCAATAGTCGGCGATCAGTACCCCAGCGATCGACGCCAGCCCGCCCGAATAACCTTGCAGCCACACAAAAATATAGCCCGTCGGATCGGCCAGCAATCGCCAAGGATGCATCAAAATTCCCACGATGCCGGTGATCAATCCACCCGTACGGAACGAGATCCAGCGCGGAAAAGCGTTAGCAAAATCGTTCGCGGGCGAAACGACGTTGGCCGCGATGATTACCGATAACGTCGCGACGACGATAGTGAACATCGATATGGCAACGACCCAAGCATTGCTGAACTGACCGACCAAGTTGATCGGATCCCAAAGTTCCTCGGCCTTCATGTGCGGAAAAATAACCAGCGCCGATGACGTGATCATCACGCTCATGGCGGCGAACAGGGTCATGGTCGTGGGCAGGGCCACGACCTGGCCGACGACTTGTTCGCGCTGGCTTCGCCCAAATCGAGTAAAGTCCGGCATGTTCAACGAAAGCGTCGCCCAAAACCCGATCATCGCCGTTAACGAGGGAATAAACGCCGGGAAGAACGCACCCAACGTAGGATAGTTGCCCGGCCGATTGAGCAGCGGCCCGATCCCGTTCGCTTTCCATAACACCCATCCTAAAAGGATCGCGGTCATGATCAGTACAAACGGCGCGGCCCAATTTTCAACATGCCGCAATAGATTCATTCCGCGATAGACCACGAAAATATTAAGACCCCAGAACAGCAAAAAAGAGATCCACTGCGTCGCCGCGTAGCCGTCATAGATCGGTCCGCCAAGCAGGGTAGGCCAACTGGGGATCAGCGTATGCAAAAGTGTATTGAGCGCCAACCCGCCGATCCACGCATTGATGCCAAACCATCCACAAGCCACCAGCGCGCGCATCAACGCCGGCAGATTCGAGCCGAACGTCCCGTAACTCGCGCGCGCAAATACCGGGAAGGGGATCCCGTACTTTGTGCCCGGGTGTGAATTCAGCAAGATCGGGACCAGCACAATTGAATTCGCGATCAAGATCGTCAGCAACGCCTGCCACCAATTCATGCCGCTTGAGATCAAACCCGACGCCAGCATATAGGTCGGGATGCAGTGCGCCATCGAGATCCACAGCGCCGCGTAGTTGTAGGTGGTCCAATTACGTTTCGCGATCGGCACCGGCGCCAGATCATCGTTGTATAGCGAACTGGTCTCGATCTCGTTCAGCGCATGC
>JBDSEC010000043.1:0-4466 GCA_039920205.1 Pyrinomonadaceae bacterium | reverse complement strand
CGATGCCATCGCGGCGGCACGCGCCGGAATGTTAAAGGCCAAGGATGCGCCGCCGGCGGGTGAGAATGGCGACAAGTCTCCGGAACAGAAGCAGGCCATCATCGACGCCAACAATACTTTTGGTGGTACGATCGGCCGATTGCTTTCCTTGACGGAAAATTATCCGGTGCTTAGATCGAGCGAGGCGTTCATGAAATTCCAGGACGAGCTTTCCGGCACCGAAAACCGCATCGGCACGTCGCGTACTGATTACAACAATGCGGTGCAAGATTACAACACAACGCGTGGCAGTTTCCCGACGGTCATTTCCGCCAAATTGTATGGCTTTAAGGAAGAGCCTTATTTCAAGGCCGACGAAGGCTCGAAGCAGGCGCCCAAGATCGATTCGAACACCGTCCGGCCTTAGTTGTTAGTTTTCGTAACCGCGACTTCGTTCGTAGCCCCGCCTTAAGGCGGAATGATTTGATAGGATCAATTTTCAATTTTGATTGACCCTAGCCAAACATTCCGCCTTAAGGCGGGGCTACGAACGCGTTATTCCCCTTAACAATCGCCCTATTCTTATGTTATAAATCGTTTTCGGAGACGAAACGGATGTATCGACCTCATTTTTGTGCTGAATGTGGGGAACAAGTGGTGCGCCTGAAGTGGCGCCCGTGGACCAGCCGTAGTTTTTGTGACGGTTGCGTCAAAGGTACGCGCAGACTGCGATTGGCGGTGCCGGTATTGGTTGGAGTACTCATTCTAGGCGGCGGATTTGCTGCCGGACGCGCGCTCCAAAGCCAACCTCCACCATTAATGGTTTTGCGCGGCGGTGAACCCGCGACAGCACAACCGCTGGTAAGCACTCCGGCATCCCCCCAACCAGTGGCGTACGGCGCTGACGGAACCGCAACGGAACGGCCCACCGAAGCTAACGAAACGATTTACACCTGTGGTGCGCGGACCAAGAAGGGCACGCCCTGTTCTCGCCGAGTGCGTTTCCCCGGGCGGTGTTATCAGCATAAAGGATTGCCCGCGATGCTGCCGCAAGAGCAACTAGTGGTGAAGGGCTAATCATAACCCTCGCGCGGGTTCCCTTTCGGCGGGACAATTCGCCATTACTTTTCCCTTTTCAGTTTGGTGTGTCGGGCAAATATTGTGACCGGGTACCGCTCAATCAAAACTGACCATAGACCATCGCCGGCGCTTAGGGTTTTGGCGTTCGCGTTAATTCTCGCGGCGTTGGCCGCGTTGATGTTTCCGTTCGCGTCCGGCATGTCGGCGAGTTCGTGTGCGATGGCTTGCTGTATGGGTATGCCCGCCCATGCCGCGGGTTCGTGCGGCGATCATGGGGCTCCAGCGAATCCGCCCGAGCCCGCGCGTGATCCGGATGATCCGCTTTGCCGCCCGACGGTGGCCTTAGGCACCAAGGCGCCGCAGACACCGACCGAGACCGTTACCATAGTTGTCGAGCCCGAGGGTGACGGCTGCGTCACGGGTCCGAAACAAACGACGCCAAATTCCGGATCGGCCGAAAACGCGGTCCCGCGTTTTTCCGGTCGAATTCTGAGCGAACCGTGTGGCCAGGAATGCGGGGCCTGCGGATCCAGCAGCAGTCAAACTCGCACCGGTCGTGAAACCGCTTTGCCGGTCGCGGTCGGTTCACAAAAGCCGATCGTCCACCGGGTTCGGATCGCCCCGTTCTCTTCTTCCCAAGCGTTTCGTCAGGCCGTTCGCCGCCGCACCGTACCTCGTGGCCCACCCACTGCTCCGCTAGCCTAGTTGCCTACGCCCGCGAAGTTCCTTATTCGCGTGGCGGTTTGGCGTAATTCACTCGATCATTTGAATCGACCGTTTCTTCGTTTTCATAGTTGTCACATCGGCGTCACATTTTGGCGTTTACGTGCACAACGATGAGTTCAACGAATGAGCGGCGACAGTTGAAGCGGAGCAAAACTATGAATTCCTATCCCTCCAGACAGCGCGCTGTTGGCCGGCTAGTTTTAGCTGGGGCGTCCGTGGTCGCGATGTTGACCTTTGCCGGTGATTTTAAGTCGCAGCAATCTATTACTTCGGCCACGCTTAGCGGCCAGGTGGTGGACCCAAATCAAGCCGTGGTCCCGGGTGCTACCGTCACGGCGTTAAACGTGGGAACCAATCGATCCCAGTCCGTGATAACGGATGTCGCCGGTCGTTATCGCTTCTTGCCTTTGGCCGTTGGTGATTATCGGATCTCGGCCACGGCCGCCGGATTCGCGACGCCGCCCCGGGTTGTAACCTTGTCGGTCGGACAAAGTTTGGATCTTCGTATCCAGTTGGAGGTTGAAGGAACTACCGTCATTGTCGATCTGATCGATCCAATACAAATACTGGACACGGCGAGAACCCAAATGGCCGAGGGAATCAGCCCGGCCGAGGTGCAGTCACTTCCTTTGAACGGACGTAACTTTGTCGAACTTGCCCTGATTGCACCAGGTGTTTCGCGAACCAACACCGGAAGCGTGCAGAAGTTTGCCGAAACGTCGGCGGTTCCGGGCACTGGGATCTCCTTTGCTGGGCAGCGCAATATTAGTAATGGTTTTATTGTGGACGGGCTTTCAGCGAACGATGATGCGGCGGATCTAACCGGAACCTACTACAGCCAAGAGGTGGTAAACGAATTTCAGGTGATCACGTCCGGCGGGACCGCCGAATTTACACGCGCATCGGCGGGTGTGGTCAACATCGTCACCCGGGCGGGCTCGAACGAATGGCATGGCGCCGCATATGGATACCTGCGGAACCAACGATTCGATGCCCGTAACCCATTGGCCCCGAAGCGTGATCTGCTTACTCAAGGCCAATTCGGCGCTACCATTAGTGGAGCGCTGCGTAAGGAACGAACTTTCATTTTTGCGAACTTCGAGCAAACACGCCGAAATGATTCGAACGTGATCACGATCGCGCCGGGAAACGTCGCTACGATCAATAGCCGATTGAACGCGGTTGGCTATCGCGGTCCCCGCATAGAAACCGGACTTGTGCCGGGCGGATATGACGTATCAGATCTTTTTGGCCGTTTAGACCAGGTCATTACGGTCGGCACAAGACTCTCTGTAACGTACAATTTTTATGACATTATCGCCGTTAATGCCCGGACCGTAGGCGGATTGAACGCGTTGTCGCGCGGAACTGGATTGGCTAACCGCGACCAGACTACCACCGCGAACTTGGTCTCGTCATTGACGCCGATCTGGATCAACGAAGCCCGCTTCCAATACCGGCAGAGTCAGTTGGAGGCTCCAGTGAATGACGGCCTTGGACCAGCCGTAAACATCAGCGGCGTCGCGAATTTGGGCACCGCAACTTCTTCGCCACTAGCGCGGGATATCGACTTGATCGAGGTCGCTGACACCGTAGGCGTAGTAACGGGTCAGCATTCGATCAAGTTCGGCGGTGACTTTCTCTATAATCGAGTCGACATACTCTTCCCCGGAGCCTTTCAAGGGGTTTACAACTTCTCGTCGCTGAACAATTTCTTGACGGGAAATTACGTCAACTTTCAGCAGGCTTTTGGCGCCCCTTCGCAGTTTCAATCAAATCCGAATATTGGTCTGTTCATTCAAGACGAATGGCGGGCAAACAAGAAACTGACCTTCAATCTAGGATTGCGTTACGACGCTCAATTTCTGCCTTCGCCGATCCAAACCGACGCGAATAATTTCGCCCCCCGGTTCGGTGTGGCGTATGCACCCGGCGACCGTAAGACGGTAATAAGGGCGAGCTTCGGTTTGTACTACGACCGCGTACCGCTTCGCGCCACGTCGAATGCGCTACAGCGCGACGGCAGTAAATACATCGTGGCTCAGTTCTCCCCGACCCAAGTTGGTGCTCCGGTCTTTCCCTACATTCTCGCCGCGCAGCCCGCGGTACTGATCACCAAACCGGGCATTACGCGGATCGATCCCAATGTCGTGCCGCAATATGGCGAGCAGGCGAATTTACAGATCGAGCGAGAATTGCCGGGACAACTGACCATTTCCGCGGGCTATTTACATATGCGCGGTCTGCAAATCATTCTGTCGCGGAATGTGAACGTACCCCGTTGCACGGCGGCGGTAGATCCAAATCTATGCCGGCCTGATCCGAATTTCGGCAACATTTCGCGCTATGAAAGTTCGGGTGATTCGTGGTTCGATGGTTTGGTTGTCTCAGCGAACAAACGGGCGGGCAATTGGGCAACGCTTCGCCTTTCTTATACCTATTCCAAGACGCTGGACGACGCGGGTAATTTTTTCTTCTTTACGCCGCAAGACAATTTCAACCGGCGCGGAGAAAAGGGCCTTTCCGATAATGATCAACGGCATCGCCTGGTCTTGAGCGGCACGCTCACTTCAAAGCCGGCCGGTGCCGCGGCGAACTGGGCTAGAAAGGCCGTCTAGGGCTTTCAACTGAGCTATATATTCAGCTATGCTTCGGAGCTGCCTTTCAATATATTGACCGGG
>JBDSEC010000042.1:0-3798 GCA_039920205.1 Pyrinomonadaceae bacterium | reverse complement strand
GTGATCACGATCCCGGAAAGTTGGGTCGAGTCTACGCCCATCAGCGCCAAGCGTCGCACGATCTCGCGCGCGCTCATGCCGGCGTCCACCAACACATTGGTGCGCCCCGCCGAGATCAAAACGGCGTTACCGGTCGAGCCACTGCCAAGAACGGTGAATTTCATAAGTAATCGTCCGACCGACTGTTAGTCTGTCGTTTGCAACTTGCCTAAGTGGTCCGTTTCAGTTCAACGTGCGTTTTCGCGGCTGCGCCGCTCTATGTGCGGCGACGGCTCCGCCTCGCCTAGACACTGCCCACTCTAATAGTCTCAGGGGCTACGCCCCCGGCGGCAGAGCCGCAATTCATTTTACTTACGCCTGCCCACCTGAAAGGCGGAACCTTTCCGCACATAGAGCGGCGCAGCCGCTTCACCCAATCGATTGGCGCCTAGACGTGGCAGCCCTCCAAGTGAACCCTGAAACGTTGCCTGATTTTGCAACTACCCATAACAGCCTGTACTACGTTCTCAAGAGTCGCCACCGTCTCGCGCCCCTTCAGGGCGCCTCACGTTTTCTGGACTGAACCAGAGGCTGCGCAAAGCCTTGCCACTGGCTAAGTTCTCAACGCGCCTTCAGCGCAAAGAACAAGCGTCCGACGGGTTGTTAACCTGTCGGGTGCAACATCCGCAGGTGGCACGGCTCCGTTCAACGTGATCGTTTCGCAACCGGCATCGACAGACTAACAGTCTGTCGTACTTTAGATCGCCAACCGCGACCGGTCCACGTTAAAACCATTCACGTCACCGAGCGCCGCGAAGGCCATAACGTCCGTCACAAAGCAGGCCTCGGCGACGCGACGCATATCCGCAGGCGTCACGGCCGATATCCGCGCGATGGTTTCGTCCGGCGTATGGCGTTTACCATGAACGATCTCCTGCCGTGCCAAAACACCGGCCCGGGTCGAAGATGACTCCAAACTCAAAAGTATTGAGGCGATCGATTGATCCTTGGCTAACTGCAACTCGACTTCCGGAATGTCTTCGCGCGCGACTCGGCGCAATTCCGCCATCGACAGATCCAGCACTTGATCCATGTGCTCGGGCGAGGTGCCGGCATAGATCGAAAATACGCCGGTGTCCAAATACGCGCTCCCGCCCGCACCGACCGAATAGGCCAACCCGCGCTCTTCGCGGATCGATTGCCACAACCGGCTGGAGGTTCCGCCCCCCAAAATATTCGCCAGCGTATTGGCCGCATACCGGTCGGGACTGGTCGCATCCGGCCACGGGGATGCGATCAACATGTGCGATTGTTCCAAACCCTTCTTGCGCTCGACCAGGATGGGCGAAACATTTTCGGGCCGATCCATACCCTGCGCTTCATCGATCTCGCTGGCTTGGTCGTTGAAGCTATCCCCAAATGCGCGTTCGGCCATCGCGACCAATTCGTCATGACGGACGTTACCGGCGGCGGCGATCACCAGATTGCGCGGACTGTACGCGCGGCGGTGAAAATCAGTGGTGATGCGATGGTCGAATTGCGAAACCGTCTTTTCGGTGCCTTCGATGGGCCGGCCCAAAGGGTGATCCGGGAAATAGGCGGCGTTAAAGATCTCGGCCAAATACTCGTCCGGAGTATCCTCGACCATCTTCATCTCTTCGATG
This sequence comes from Pyrinomonadaceae bacterium, assembly GCA_039920205.1. Classification (GTDB taxonomy): domain Bacteria; phylum Acidobacteriota; class Blastocatellia; order Pyrinomonadales; family Pyrinomonadaceae; genus JBDSEC01. The sequence continues at coordinate 2,155 of JBDSEC010000042.1, read as the reverse complement.
ATGACCCGGCGTTCGCGCTCAAGTTCGGTCTGCGCAAAGCTTGGCTGTCCCAGCATGTCGGCCAGCAGATCGAATGCCTGGTCCAAAGCCGAGTCAATGACCTTCATCGAAAATCCGGTCATTTCGTGCATGGTAAAGGCGTCCAAATGGCCGCCCAACCGGTCCGATTCGATCGCTATGTCTAGGGCCGAACGCCGCCGGGTGCCTTTGAAGACGGCGTGTTCGATGAAATGACAAATACCGTTCAGTTCCGGCGCTTCGTGCCGTGCCCCGCGCCGCAGCCAAATTCCCACGGTAACGGATCGTACGCCGGGCATGAAATCGGTCAATATCGTTAACCCGTTGTCCAATCGGGTCTGTCCCACCTGTTCAGTTGGAGCTAATTGCAATAGAAGTTCCTTTACGAAAATGTCATCCGCCGAGCGAATAACCATCGTATCACGCGCAAAATTAGGCGGCAAAGCAGTCCGGCCAACCGATAGGCCCCGGTTTTCATCATATCGGCTACCAGAATATTGGTCACCAGCCGACACCGGTGCGCCCCTGTTAGTTTTCGCGAGAGTGTCTCGCGGAGTGTATAATAATTAGACTATTTTGCTACATTTGGCGGACCGTTCACTATGCAGAATCGAATTAAGCTCAGCCTAATGCTGGCCGTATTGACGGCATTGGCCGCGATCGTAAGCCCGACCCGGGCCCAACAGCCCAATCTCGCACCCGGGCGCGCCCGGTATGACGTAACTAATTACCGCATCGAGGCCCAGATCATCCCCGCGCAGCATCTTCTGCGCGCGGGCGCTGATGTGACGGTGACGCCGTTGGATGCCACTCGTTCGATCGTGTTCGAATTCAACGGTTCGCTAAAGATCGATGGGGTCGAGCGCGACGGCAAACCGGTCACCAATTTTGTGCAGGACGCCGTGGGCGCAGATGCCTTGGGACCGAATGTGCGCGTCGATCTGGGCGAGGTAATGCCCGCGGGAACGCCGATCACGCTGCGCTTTATGTGGAGCGGCCCATTGGTCACGGCCGAGGGCGGACCGTTGTCGACCAAACGGTTGGCCTATGTTGGTGACGAAGGTTCCTATTTGATGTACGCGTCGCGCTGGTTCCCGTTTCACGATTACGCGGTAGACCGCGCTACGTCGGATATCACCATCGTCGTGCCGAACGGTACGCAGGTCGCCGGCGTTAGCGATGACCCGATCGTGCCCTCCGCGCCGGGCAAGGACGGCAATACTCGTTATCGCTTTGTTCAGCGCAAACCCACGCTGCTCGGCAATTTCGTCGCCGGCAAATACATCACCAAGGTGCTGCATTACGGGCCCTACGAACTACAATTCAATCTTAAAGTGGGCAGCGAGAACCGCGCGGATCGTTACGGCGAACTGATCGGCCAGGCGTTGGAGTATTACACCAAGCAATATGGAACGCCCGATTTTGGCACGCGTCTGGTCGTGGGCCAGATCGACGACGATTCGTTGGATGCATACGCCGCGTCGGGAATGATGTTCCTGTCAAACCGGTTGTTCGACCCGAACCGGCCCAGCCCGGACGAGCGCTTGCAGCGCGAAGTCGCGTATCAATGGTGGGGACAAACCGTCGGCCTGAAGTCGTACGACGATTCGTGGATCTCGCAAGGATTGGCTTCGTGGAGTGCGTATGCGTTACGCGAAACACAGCTTAGCGAGGGCCAGTTGTACACCGCCTGGCGAGAACTTCAGGAACGCGCGCTGACTTTTGAGCAGACCGCGTCGATCGCCCGCGCGCCGGCGAATTTGGACGACCAATCGGCGGCCTATCAATCGATCATTTTTTACAAAGGGGCGATGGTCTTTAGCATGCTGCGCCAGACCTTGGGCAAGGACAAGTTCGATGAACTGCTGCGCACCTTTCTGACCCAGTATCGGGGCAAGAATGCCTCGATCGACGATTTCGAACGTTTGACCAATCAGGTGACGAACCAGAACCTGCGTTACTTCTACGCGCGTTGGGTCGAAGGAACCGGCGTTCCGGAATTCTCGGCCGATTATCAGATCATCCGTACACGTTCGGGCAAGTTCATTGCGCGCGGAACGGTCAAACAGACCTACGAAAATCTACGCATGCCGGTCGAGGTGATGCTGCGTTCAGAAGGCGGCGATCAAACGACGAC
>JBDSEC010000041.1:0-10540 GCA_039920205.1 Pyrinomonadaceae bacterium | reverse complement strand
GCTTTCGTGGGGATTTTCGCTCATATGGGTACCTCGCGCTGCGTGCCTCCTGTTTCACCAGTGAAACAGCGATCATCTTACAATACCTTAAATCTTTCCGCTTGGCAATATTTAGATGCAGATTGGATGCGGTTGGGGCAGACGCTGTGGTAGCGGCAAGGTTTGTGCCCCCGGCTGGAATCTAACCAGCGACCTCGCGCTTAAAAGCGCTCGCTCCGCGTTGCAACCAACCAAGGCCTACGGATCATGCGCTGTACCACATGATACTTTCCGCACAAGGCGAGTACGACAACGCCAGCCCTCTTAAAGGCCCGACTGAGCTACGGGGGCCCATGAGCGTAATTTTAACACCTGTTTGGTGTTTCTCAATTGCCCTTTGAAAAGAACTTTTCATTTACTCGCATTCAAACTGACCCACTACCGATTTGCTCGCGTCCTCGTCTTTAAGCAGTCCGATCTGCCATAATTCCTTGCCCAGGAACTCTGCGTGGGTGTAGCCCAACAACTGAACCATGAACGGATTGGCGTCGGTGATCTTTCGCGTCGTGGCGTCCAAGATAAGAATGCCGTCGCGCGCGGACTCGAACAGACGGCGGTAACGAAGTTCGGAATTCTGCAGTCCATTCGCAGATCTCGCATCCGCCGTTGCCAAAAATGAATTGGTCATGAGGAAACTCCAATTGAAACCTTAAACGCGGGGGCGGCCGGCCGGGCAATTCGCTATCAGACAGGTAAAGTAACCAATACAGATAACCTATCAGAAAGGGGGGTGTCCGTGCGTTAACACACATACCGTTGCGGAGACGGCGGGTTTGATCGGTCCCGAGCCGACCGTCGGCACTTGAACCATCCGCATCACGAACAAAACCGGCGAGCAGTACTAGTTCGATGCGTCCTGCAACATGTCGCGCGATGTCCTAGGCAAACGCAGCTTTTATGAAATCGAGAATCACCCGTTTGAATATTTTTACGCAGCCAATATGTCAAAGCCGCTATTTCTGATCCTCCAAGCAACGGAAGCTAAACGATGCATGTCCAGATTCGATTCGATTTGGAGAAAGAATTCTGATCGCCTGCCAGCCATCAAAAATCGCTAATCCCGGCCCGCCGAGCGTCCACACCGACGAAACCATCTTGGTTCCGGCGTCATCAAAGAAAAGGGTTTCAATTGGACCGGCGGCGCCATCGCTACGGGTCAAGGCATACGTTACTATTCCTTTTCCACTGAAGGTGATCTCTCCAGAAAACTTGATCGTCACCGGACATGGACCCTGATATTTTTCGGGCGCAGAAGTAAGTGAAACCGCAGTCACGATTGCCTCCTTTCTCTCCGGCGGTTCACTCCGTTCCGGTTTGGACGGTTCTATTTCAGGTTTGGTTTCCGGACCTGCCGGCGTTACTTGCTCGCGCTCCTCGTCATTGTGCGGTACGAGAAAATCAGTCACCCAAACCGTTTGCGGTCCGTTTGAACTATGGGAAACCAACGCGACAACATGACGTCCCAGAGCCCACTGAGTGCCTTTATCAATATACTCGAAGGTCTTCTGTGACGTGTCAACCTTGGCGGCATCATTCCCGTCGATCTGAAGCTGCAAGGCTTCCTTCTGCCATGAACCCAAATTGTTTACCCGTACGATAAGCGGATCACCGGACTTAACGGCCGGTGCTCCATATGCCCAGGACTTGGTGACCACCTCGATGGAAGGCCTTTGGCTGAAGGGCGTGTCTGACTTTCCGGGTCCCATTTTCCCCGGTGTTTTCATATATAGCTCAAGCGGCGAGACGCCGTTGACCGGCGACATCTTATTGTCCTTGAAAAACAGGCCCTGAATCACACCCCCTTTGGCGACTGAAGTTTCCGGGAGCACCGCGTCTTGATCGTAAACGATCTTCAGGTTTGACAGAACGCCATAGGTGAACAATACGCTTCCCGGAGAAACCGTAACCGTCGTGGCTCCATTCGACGGATTCACCGCCGTGATTCGGCCATCAACGACAATAAGGGTTTGAATTGATTTTGGATCCGGGTGGTCGTCGTGCAAAAGTTCGCGGGTAATCGGTTCCCAGGGGCAGTGGTTGCATAACAGTGTCGTCTGGTCTAAAGCACTCGTAAGCGTCATATCGATCCGCCATAACCCTCGACCATAAGTTGAGACCATGGCACCACCACACCCGCTCAACCAGAAAAACGAGGTAGTGTAAACCAGCGCGTCCGAGCCAGCTACAGGTTGCCAGGTCCCGCCGCCGTCAAAGGAAAAGTAGGCGCCACCCTGCTGGGTTCCGATCAAGACGCGACTCGAATTGTCCGGGCAAAAACTTATCGCCGAAACCAACGAAGCGGTTCGGTCAACCTCCGGCTTTCCCAGCCGATATTCGCCGCCATGACTCACCATATCGGTAAGTCCCTCGATCTTTCGCCAATGATCGCCGCCATCATGGCTCACCTTGACAACATTCCCCAAACCGTCCGCCGCGATAATATGCGCTGCGTCATTGGGATCAACGGCGAAGACTTCGAAGAACATTTCAAATGGCATAACGCCGATGCTTCCAAAATTCTCCATATACGCATACTTTCTCGTAGCGGTACCACCAGAGGCAAAGTCTGACACAATTGCTAGCCCAACGATTTGCTGGCCCTGCGGGGTCGTACCAGTCTGAACTGCTTGGACGACCGTCGGATTTGTTGCCGGTCCGGCCGGTTTCGGCACGTCCCGCAACGGTTCTGCAATGTCAGCGATCGGACGCCAAGTTTCCCCCGTATTGGTCGTATATTGCAGACCATTCCTGCGAAGTGGGAATGCAGTCGACGGCGCGGACTGCTGCACATAGGCACCCGGACCCAAAATAACTGGCGGTAGCAAGCGTTGCGCGGATTCGGGCCAAGTGGGTATAGGACGCGGCCCAGCAAAAAGTGGGGGAGTAAGGTTGTGCATGCCCATGCAAGCCGTGCTGATCTTCACGCCAGCCGCGGTTGGAACCCTGCGCAGAAGCTGAAGGCCCCACCCCTCGGGACAGTTTCCTGAGTTACCCAAACTCCCCACCGCATAGACACCATTGTGCCAGGTCGAAAAATAGAGGTCCGGGGGCGAGCCGCCAATGTATTGGCCACGAATGTCAGTAATCACGTTTGCTTCCAAACCGTTGGCGGGAGGGCTGATCCAGTCAAAATTTATCCCATCCGAGGTGGTTTCAAGGCCACCATCTGAACTCATAAGGTACGGATTCGCGGTTCCCGGATGAAAAGCCAGATCGCGGGTATCTGTATGGCGTGGTATGAGTCCCGTCCAACTGAGCACGACCGCGGTTGGTTCCGTCAGGACGTCAAACGAGGTCATTCGGGTCGAATAGCGATTACCCAAATACAATCGAACCCGAGAGCGATCAAGCGCCACCCTGACGAAGGCGATCCCACCGGCATCATTCGTTCCAGGATCGGAGGTAATCGGTAGCCAAGTAACACCGCCATCGGTCGTTTCGTAAAGTTGTTTTGAGTCGTTAACGACATAGCCGCGATCGCCGCCGCGCGGGTCACGCGTGAGCCCATGGATGCTTGAGGTATTGCCGATCCCGGTGGTTTCCCTAATCCAGTTGGTTCCGCTGTCACGCGAGTACCATATACCCGCCTGACCACCGATGATCAGGTGTCCGTTGCCTAGTGAAGTGATCGACCGAAACAGCGACGCCCCGGGTATTTCAACGTGACGCCAGGTTGCCGCGTCCGGAGAACCGATCGCAACGCCGCAATCGGTTGCGATGTAGATCTGCCCGGTATCGGGCGCGATCGCGATGCCGTAAGCTCCCGCAGGTGCGCATTGCGCCCCCGGATCGGGAAATATCGAAGCGACGCGAGCGATATTAGTCCAGCCCGAGCCCCCGGCCCCCTGGAGCCATACGCCCCCCCCGCGCACATCAAAGGCCGGGGCTGCGGTCACGATGATTCGGTTCCGGGGCAGATAGGCGATGTCCACGGTGTTACTGCTGGGCAGTGAATCTTCATGCCGCCAATTCACGGCGCCATCGCGACTTCGAAATAGCCCGCCCGTTTCCGAAGCTACAAGTACGTTCTGCTCGTTGTTCGGATCGACACCGATGGTGCTGATTGGTCCATTCCGCGGACGATCACCGGTACTAGTAGGAACATTCGGATGCCATTGGGTAACACGAAAAGTAACCGAAATGTCGAAACCCTGTGCGTTAGCGTATCCGCAGGTCCACGTTAAAGATACCGCCAATAAGAACACGATAGTAATGGCTTTGGCGGTGTAATAGTATTCAGTCATGTTTTCCATGGACACTCCTTCCGCGATCGCAATCTCGACGATCTATCAATGTCGAGAGGTAGCCTATATCACTTGGCCTTTAGGTTTACAAGGTCTTGCCCGCAATTGGTCTTCATTCGAGGCAACTCCGGGCGATGGGGGGCTGCACCTAATGCCGTCTTTGCTCGCGGTAAAAATAGCCGCGATCGTCGTCCGCACTCCTCGCTTGATTTTGGTTGCCACTTATGGAGGGGAAGAAATGATGCAATCGACGCTCGGTGGCACTATGAGTTGTACCTTGAACAGCACCGGCGTTTCCGTTTATCGCCTAACTCCCCCCTCACTTACCAATACAAAACGTTGCGAAGATCTGGCCCAGTATTTCGTCCGAGGTGGTTTCGCCGGTGATCTCGCCCAAGAAGCGTAAGGCGTTATGCAATCCGACCAAGGTAAGCTCTTCGCTGGCGCGCTGGTCCAGCAGTCCGCGAGATTGGCCCAATGACGCGGCCGTGCGTTGGAGTAGATCGAAGTGGCGAGCGGTGGTGATGAGCAAGCCGGCGGCGTCCGTGTCGCGGAAACCGATCGCGTCGATAACCGACTGGCGAAGTTGGTCCAATCCATCACCGGTCAAGGCAGAGACCGCCAGTGAACCGCGAGCATTATCCAGTGAGCAGTTAAACCCCGGAACGTCGCTCTTGTTCATAGCAATAATAAAGGGAGTGGCACCGGCGGCTGCGTCGGCCAGCACGGATTCGTCTTCAGCGGTTAGCGGCGCTGAACCGTCCAAAACCACGATGACCAATTCCGCATCGGCCATGGCCTGGCGCGTGCGCTCGACCCCAAGCTGTTCGACCACATCGCCCGAGGTACGCAACCCGGCCGTGTCAGTCAGATAAACCGGCACACCGTGGATGTTCACGAACTCGCTCAAGCTATCGCGCGTAGTGCCGGGAATGTCGGTTACGATGGCGCGGTCGCTCGACAGTAAACGATTGAAAAGGCTGGACTTGCCTACATTGGGCCGGCCCGCCAGGGCTACTTTGATACCATCACGCACCAGCCGTCCGCTGCGAAACGTAGCGGCTAACGCTCCTACTTCGCGCTCTAGCGCGGTCAAATCGGTCTGCACCCGCACGATCGCGACGGCGGGCAGATCATCCTCGACAAACTCCAGCGCGGACTCCAACAACACAATTATCGACAGCAATCGGTCCTTCATTGGTTGAAGAAAAGCCGAGAGTTCGCCTTGCATCTGCCGCGCGGCCTGGCGGGCGCCGGCCTCGGTCTGCGCGTCGATCAGATCGCGGATGGCTTCTGCTTGACTGAGGTTCAACCGGCCGTTCGTCAAGGCGCGCAGCGTGAATTCGCCAGGTTTGGCAACCCGCGCGTCTTGGTCCAAGGCGCAGGCGATCACTCGCCGCAATAGAACCGGCGAACCGTGACAACTGAATTCAACGACGTCTTCACCGGTGAAGGAATGCGGGGCACGAAAGTACGTGACCAACGCGGTGTCCAGCACTTCACTACTTTTGGGATCAACTAATTTCTTTAAAGCGGCGTGATTTGGTTGAGGATCAAAATGAGAATCGCTAACCAGAAGCCGCGTGATGTTGAGCGCGGCTGGCCCACTGAGCCGGACGACTCCAATGCCTCCGCGTCCCGGCGGCGTCGATAATGCGACGATAGTGATCAAGTGAGCAGTAAGCAGTGAGCAGTGAGCAGTAAAAGCGTTTGCGTGAGTTGAGCAGTCATCCAACCAGTTGCATTAAACAGTCGATGCATACCGCGTCCCCCTAACGAGCTCAACCCAGAGTCTTCGTGAGCCCAAACGTTATTGCCAAGCACTCATCGATCGATCCCTGAACTCGGAGGTACTTCGCGTCGTCGATGTATCCAAAGTGGCGTGCTATTTCGACCTGAGTACTAAGTTCATTAAGTGAACCGATCGCGCGCAAACTGCTTACTGCTCACTTCAGATTTATCTTCAACCGCCGATTCGCGCCGTCGCCGACCGATTCGGTCGAGATGTCTTCTTCTTCCGCCAAGACGGTGTGGATGACGCGGCGCTCGTTCGAATTCATCGCGCCAAATGTAAACGGCACTCCGGATTTACGCACTTGATTGGCGGCGTGATGAGCCATGGCGTGTAGTTCCGCCTCGCGTGTGGCGCGGAAGTTTTCCACGTCGCAAATAAAGCGCTGTTCATCCGGCAACTTGCGGCCATAAGCTTGATTGACCAAGTGCTGCATCGCGTCCAACAGTTCGCCGCCTTCATTCAACAACAGCGATGAATCCTCGCCCTTGATGTTCAAGATCTGCCCTTTGGCCGATTGCTTAAGCGTGGCGTTAAGCTCTAGACCGGCTTGTTGAAAAACCGTATTGATGAATTGTTCGGCCTGCTCGGCAACTTCACTCATGGTAATTGACTCCTTAGGCCTCGGAAACCTTTAATTTCTTCTTACTTGCCTTGATCGCGGCCTTGTCCGGCTCCGTCGGCGGTTCGTCGTCCTTCGATTTGATCAAGCGATTGATGATCATCTGTTGGCTGAATCCGACTATGTTACCCACCAACCAGTAAAGCAACAACCCCGACGGCGCGCTCCACAAAACATAAAGCATGAAGATCGGCATACCGATGGCCATCATCTTGCGCTGGACCGGATCGGCCGACGGCTGCGGCGTGATCAATTGCAGCACCACCATCGAACCCGCCATCAACAGCGGAATGATGTGGATCATGTACGGTTCGGGCGCGGAAAGGTCGGGGATCCACAGGAACGGCGCCTGGCGAAAGTCGATCGAAATAGTGATGGCGCGGTAAAGCGCGAACAGAAACAGCATCTGGATCAGCAGCGGCAAACAGCCGCCCAGCATGTTCGATTCCTTCATCAGCCGGAACTGTTCCATCTGCAGTTCGCGAAGGCGGGGATCGTCTTGCTTCATCCCCTTCATCTTTTCCTGGATCTCTTTCATCCGCGGCTGATATTTCTGCGCGCGCTTCATCGTGCGGGACGAGCGCCATTTCAGCGGGAAGAAAAGCGAATAGATGACGATGGTGAAAAGGATAATGGCGATGCCATAGCTGCCGGTGATGTGCGACAGTTTTTTGATACACCAAAGGATCGGTTCGGCCAACGGTCGGGATACGGTGCTAAAGGTACCGTAATCGATCGCCTGTTCCAGATCCAGCTTGTTGCGTTTCAGTTCCGCTGCGATCACGGCACTGGCGTCATTCAAACGATAGTGGTCTTTGGGACCGGCATACAGCACGTTCTTGGAACCATCCGCGGGGACGGGCACATAGGCCATGACCAGAAAACGGTCTTCCTTTGTGCCATTCGCGTCGTGCTGATACTTGAAAGTGCGATATTCCAACCCCTCGGTCGGCTGGCCCGGAACGGCCATCATCGCAAAGTAAGTGTCACCCACGCCGGCCCAATCCACCTTGCCCGGCACCAATTGGATATCCGGGCCGCTGGCACGTGCGGTTTGAAAGAAACCGAGGAGGCCGCCTTCCTTGCCGCCATTAATGGCCGCGCCCAAATACCGATGGACCCCACCGTCGATCACGCCGATGCCTTCCGGCGCCACCGAATAAAAACTGTAATGCTTGACCCCCTGGTCGCCAATGTTAGGTCCGATCATCAACGCGACCTTCGGCACCGGTTGGCCGGCGCGGGTCACTTTCACTTCGATGTCGACGTCATATCGGCCTTCTTTAAAGGTGATCGCCTTGATGATCTCAGTCTGAGTGGCGGGGTCGGTAAGCTTGAATTCTACGCGTTTAGTGCCAAAGCCAGGCGCGAGGTTAACCGTCGTATCATCACCCGTTAGATCAACCCCGCTGACCGCGTAGTTCCGGTCACGCGCCATTACATCGGTCGGCGCATCGCCCGTCAACAAACCCAATGGCAATCGTTCCGGTTGAAGCTTTAACCCCTCTTGAGAAATAAGCTCCAGTGCCACCGGATTGTTCTTATTGCCGGCCACCGAGTAGATCGGGCGCTCTGGTTCATCCTTACGGCCGACCAATTTGTTGATGATCCAACTGGTTGCCGTGGCACCGTGGTTGTCTAGTTTTACATTGTACAGCGGCGTCTGAATATTAAGCTTCTGGTGCGCGACCGCATCGGATGGCGCCGCCGGCGTGGCCCCTGGAGTGGTGCCTGGTGTGGCACCTGGCGTAGCCGCCGCTGCCGGCGAACTCGCCGGCTGCGGGGTCGCGGCGGCCGGAGATGCCGCCGGAGTCGGTGTTGCCGCCGTATTGGCGATCTGCGGGTCGGGCTTCGTCGGGAATAGGTACGTCCAACCAAAAATGATCAGAACCGAAGCAACAATGGCAATTAAAAAACGCTTATAATCCATTAATTTATTAGATCGGACACGGTAAAACTATTTGACCGGATCATATCCGCCTTCATGAAAAGGATGACAACGAAGTAGCCGGCGGAACCCCAGCCAAGACCCGCGGACCGCCCCATATTTCTCGATGGCGTCTCGGGCATACTCTGAACAAGTTGGAACAAACCGGCAGGAAGGCGGGAGGACCCGGGAAATTGTGGCTTTATATAGCCGCAAAAGCGAAACCAGCAGAAATCTCATTTCACGGTCGCCCGGTCAATTTCGGTCCGCTTTTCTTCCGCCCGGGACATGCGGGAAATTATGTCACGCAGATCATCAACGGCGGCGCCCGCCTTTTCACTAAGGAGCGATCGGCGAGCATTAAAAACGTAATCGTACCGCTGCTGCAGTTCTTGCAACGGTCCGGCGTTTAACCGAAAGGCCTCGCGCACCAGACGCTTGGCCCGATTCCGCTGCACCGAATTCCCGACCGCCTTACGCGACGCCGTGATCCCGAACCGATGTATCGGCAACTCGGTGGCCAGCGCAAAAACGGTCATGAATTTCCCGTTAAATCGCTTGCCGTTTGCGTAAACCCTGCGGATCTCGCCGGAGAAACGCAAATGATCCTTACTGGTCACGATAGATCGGAATTTTCTAGTAATGCGCCGGAGTCAGACGATGACGGCCCTTGGCTCGGCGCCGTTTGATCACGGCACGGCCATTCTTGGTGGCCATACGAGCACGAAACCCATGGGTCTTGGCGCGGCGGCGATTATTAGGTTGAAAAGTTCGTTTCGACATAGGTACAAATTCTCCAATAAGGTCAAAACGTTAAGAGTATCGACTACGAAGGGGTTATGTCAAGAAACCATGGGCCTTTTGGGTATTGGCGGGTGTAATCGATCGTGCGAGTTTGTTTAGGGATCGCGCCGTGCTCGGTTTCACCTGGCACGACCCGACCGTCAGGGCCGGTGCGTCAGCACGGCAGAAACCCGACCGTAGGAAGGGTGCCGTTGGCAAAAGGCACTTCTCGCACATCCGATCACCCGGCTGAAAGTCAACCCCGCTAATATTATGGTCCCTAACTTGGAATGCCGATGCAATGATTGAATCTTTCGGACCGCACCCTCCCTACGGTTGGGTTTCCGCCGTGCTCGTTTCACCCCTAATACTATGGTCCAAGCATTGGGCGGCCGACGCGAGGCTATTTCAATTGATATTTCAATTGCCAACTCGCACTTTCAATTGCACCCGGCATTAACGGGTGCAATCGATCGTGCGAGTTTGGAATCAGTTTAGCGCGGATCGCCATCGCGCAAGCTGATACTTGTCACCAGGCACAACCGTCCGCAACGACATCTCACGTAAAGTCATCGGTAACGCAAATGACGCACCGACTTCTTCAGCCTCCTTCAGGAGGCTTTCCCGAAGGGCGATTTGCCCCGCCGTTGACGGCGGGGTTGGGTCGGTATGAATCCATAGGGCGTTTCAACGTCCTTACCCCGGAGCTCTAGCAACCGTCCTGGCCGGAGACGGCTAAAGCCCGAAACCGGTAAGGACGTTAAAACGCCCTTGGGCCTCAATGTTGACCGACCCCGTCGTTAACGACGGGGCAAATCGCCGCGAAGCGCGGAAAGCTGGCTGAACCCAGCTGAAAGAAGTCACCGAGACTATTCCGCACACGGCCCCCATACCGTACTTTTGGAATTCCTTCTTTTCGCATAAAGTGTCTCACCAATGCCGAATGAGCTTCAGATAAAGCAGTTTGAAATGTCCGATCGCGAGGCGGTCCTGGCGTTTCTTCCCTTGGCTTATCCGGGCGAGGCGCTCAAAGGGGATCCGGCCTTTTGGGCCTGGCACTTTTTGGAGAATCCCTATGCTGAACCAGGAAATATTCCGCTGTGGATCGTGAAGGATGGCGAAACGGTCGTCGG
>JBDSEC010000040.1:0-4496 GCA_039920205.1 Pyrinomonadaceae bacterium | reverse complement strand
ATCCGAGATACCACCGACCCGGACCAACCGGAACTGGTAAAGGCGCGTGCCTTCGCGCGCGGCGAACGGCTCTATATTCTCTTCTATTCCGGCAGCGGTTTCGGAGCGGCGGAGCTAGAGGTAGCGGACTATTTTTTGAGCTCATTTGTGATCACGGGCACGTGCGCGGGCGACGAGGCTGCCGGGTTTTAGGTGCTGGGTGTCGGGTGTCTGGGAAAGCCGGTCCGGCTCCTGGCTCCCGGCTCCCGGCCCCGGCACCTAACACCCAACACCCAACACCCAACACCCTCCCCGCATCTTCCGCAATCTTGGGCCTGGTTCTCCGTCCTAAATTCAGGACTACAGAAATGAATAACCTTCTTATCATCGCCGGGGCGGTTTTGGCTTTTGGAAGTTTCGTGCTGTTTGGACCCGGATCGGCAACGCGCCCGGATGTTCCAGGTCCCGAAACCGAATGCGCACCATCGCCCGTCGCCAGTACTTTTAACCGGCTGTCGGGACAAGAGACCACCGTAACCGGCACGCCGGAAGCCGAAGGTTGGCAGCGGTTTGAACCACTGGCCGGAGTCAGCTTTATGTTGCCGGGTTCGGCGAAATTGAAGTTGCGGCCGCAGAAGACCGAGATCGGAACCTTGGAACGCAAGATCTACACTTACGAATCGCCCAGGCATATGTTCGCCATCGAGGTAGTGGATGGATACCGGATCAAGGGCGCGAAGATCGACCGGTCGGAAGTGGAAACCAAACTGATCAAGATCTTGGAAGAGAATCTCGAACAGCGGGCGTATAACTTGAACCCGGCCAAGCTGATCACCGACGCGTCGCCGTCGCGACGCGATTACAGTTTCTTCATTGCCGACACGTACGTGAATGGAGAGGCACGCATCTACTTCACCCCGACGCGCGCCGTCGTCGTGATCGCCATGCGCAAGGGGCGCGACGTGGACGAAGGTCCAGTGACGCGATTTCTGGAATCGGTGCGGGTCGGCGAAACCGCGGGGGTTGGGACTCGGGTGACAGGCTCCGGGAAAGACCGGGGTCACGAATTTTCACGGATCGGAAACTACGAATTTCCATGAAATTCCCTGGCGGATGTTCCAATTAACCAGCCCGCATTTTGGGCGGCATCATGCACCTGCGGGTGCAGACTCGGCGGAACCCTTAATGGTAGCAGAGCCATGCGTTCAGACGGAGGGTTTCGCTCTGGAACCAATACATATGGTCTCCTTTCAAATTCATCGAGCCAGATGGCTGTACGATAAACTTCAGTTTGTCGACGTCAACCTGGGTTCAAGTTGAGTTTACCGCGACGTCGACAAGCTGAAGCATGTCGTACATTTGACGGGCCGATCGAATTCAACGAGGCCCGTTTGATGAGGTCGGTACCGACATAGACTACATAGATGACGCGGCCGGCTTCCGAGACCGGAACTCACAACACGGGTCCGGCTGCTCACTGCTCACTGCTCACTGCTTACTGCTCACTGCTTACTGCTTACTGCTTACTGCTTCAGCAACACCAGAAGCTGCGCAAAGCCTTGCATCTTGCTAAGTTCTCAAGCGCCTTCAGCGCAAGGAAGAAGTTTCGCCGTGAAGGCCACCTCGCACTTTCAATCGCACCCCGCCAATTCAGGCTAGCCCAGATCATTTGCTGTTAATGATGGCATGAGTGGTAGCACCGTATCTCTCCGGCTCCGCTCTCCGTATTTACTCAAAGGACGACTCGACCGCGCTCCGGCTTAACGCCACCTTTGCCGTTCACGATCGTCGTAAACAATTATCAGCAGACGCTGGGACCGCGGGCGGCGCGCCCGCCCGGTTCGGAGCCAATCAGACCATCGAAAGCCTTCAGCGTTTGCTGAAGGCGTTCGGGTAAATTGACTCCGCAAAAGCGGGCGGGTCGCCCGCGCTCCGGCTGCTTACTGCTCACTGCTCACTTCCTACTGCATATCGATCTGCCGCTCGACCAAATGCTGGATCGGGCGCGGAACAGTCGATAAGAAGTCATACCCGGTTAGCGCTTCTACTGCGTTGATGCTAACCCGATACTGTTGCCACGGATTACTCCGGATGCCCTGCACGTTCGGCATGATGATCGCGATGGTGCGCGTGTTCTTGGTTACGCGCGCCGCGTCATTGTTACCAACTGGTAGGATCACTACGATCTTCCAGGTAAACGCCGGCACCGTGACGTGGCCGCTGGCGATGGTCGTCGTGACCCCACCATTGCTTCCCGTCCCGCCAATACCGGTCCCACCCGCCAGGATATAGAGTTCGTTCCCTTGCGCCACGACAGTGCGGCAATAGGTCTCGAAATTCGCCCACGGCCCCTGATTATTGTCCGGTGACTGCGGCATCATGTTGGTCATCAGGAACGTTGCCGAATTGACCGGGATCGAGCTGGTCCGATCGGCCGACGGACAGTGATGTCCGCGATCGAAACCGGAACCAGAAAAATCGGTATCCGTCACCGCGTACCATCCCGCCGGGATCATCGGGTCCGGCCGGAAATCGTCCTGCCGCGGCGCGCTGCCCAACCACGAGTTGTCCAAATGCCAACTGACCCAATTCGCGGTTCCCCGGTCACGGTTGTACCCGATGGTGTATTCCGGTTTGGGCATAAGGTAGTTGTTGAAATTCGCGACATCCGCCGTGGCGCCGCTGGGATTGCCCATCGTTAGATGGTCGTCGGCCGAAACGGGGATCAACACGGTCAACGGGATGGTCGTATTGGCCGTGCGCATTTCCGCGTCGGCGACCAACCCGGCCATGAGCTTCAGCCCATTGGTCGTATTCGCCGCCACGGTGGCGGTGAACGAAAAGATGTTGTCGCCCGCAGTCACGTCGCCGTTGGTACCGTTGTCAAAAAAGACCTGCGAGCCGACTCCGCCGATCGGCGTCAAGTTCGCGGTGACAGATATGCCCGTACTTGGTGGAGCAGTTGCAGGGGTGACCGTAACCGTAAGCAACGCATTCGCCCCCGGTCCAACGGTGCTCGGGTTCGACGCGCCCGCGCCGGAAAGACCGCCGCTGGTTCCACAGGCATTGGCCGCCGTCGAGCCGTTGCGCGGAGTCGGGCTCGCGGCGGTGAAATCGCTCGCGTTCTGGTCGGTCTCTAAACAGCCGGAAAGGCCACGTACGTCGGCCGTGGTATTGCTCAAGCCCGGTGCAAAACCTGCGCCCTCAAAACAGGTCGCGGTCGAACCGTAACCCACAAAATCGATCAAGGTTCCGCCCGTCGGACAGCCGCCGGTCAGCGCCGCGTTCGAACTGGACAGGGCAATCTTGGCGGCCGAGGCGCTCATGGCGATCGTTCCGGTCGCTTCCGGAGTCGGCAGCGGCATCGGCATGGCCGCGCCGGCGGCTTCCTGTACCAGGTAATAATGGCCCGGCAGGATCGTGCCCGACAGGGTTGTGACCGCCCAGGTAGTTCCAGCGGCGGAAGCATATTGGACCGACCATCCGGTCACATCCACCGGACTGGTGCCGCGATTGAATAATTCAATGTAATCGTTGGTCCAAGGGGCGCCAGAGTTTCCTCCGCCACCGTAAACCTGCGATATCACGATCGTGGTTGACGTGGCGGCCACCTTGGTCGGCCCCACTGGCCGCCAGATACAGAAGATGACCAGCAACAAGATAATAGTTACGAGCGAAAGCTTGCGCGCGGACGAAATACGGCGCCTTGACGATTTATGCTTTGACACAGTTCGACTCTCCTTCGGCCCGAAGGCCATTAAAGTAAGGCTAAAGATCAGCGGCTTGCTGAGAAGTGAATGGCGGATGTTGAAACTTACGTTAAGGCCAGTTTAACCGAGCCGGCGGGACACCGGTGACTCGGGGTAAACCAACAAGGTCACAAAAACAACAACACAAAACCAAAGTACATGCCGCGGTACCAGGTCTGTCTGGGGCAAGTAGCACCGAACAGTCCAACGAATAACTAATCGAGGAAACCGAGCGAGGGGGAAACAGTTATCTTAGCCGTTCAAGTCCAACCCAACAATCGAAGGGGGAAATTGCCGTTCGCCTTGCGTATGCCCCGAATCGTCCCGGCCGATTTGCCGCGCGGGGATATCCCTGCTATATTGGCGCTCGTCCGGGCGACATTTCATATGGTTCGCATGCGCGATCGTCCGGCCCGCAGCCCAGATTGATAGGTATTTATTAAGGCAACGAAATGGGTGCGGTATTCAATCAAAAGTGCGCATAGGGAGGTAATTTAGTGTCGCATTATTATTCCAGACAGATTACGCCCGTCGAACGGGCGCCGCTTTCGCGGATCATGGCCACTTTGCCGGTCGAGGCGGAATGGACCGATTCGCGGACGCGTAAGAAGATCAAGGTAGAGGGTTCCACGCAAAACGTAGGTCAATCGACGGCTTTAGTCAATTTGCCGCAATTACCGATGGTGGGCGATCAGATCAAACTGCGGGTTTCTTATGAAGGCGAAATGTTGATCGAGACGCGTGCCGAAGTTCTGCGCATTCAACGCG
>JBDSEC010000039.1:0-5302 GCA_039920205.1 Pyrinomonadaceae bacterium | reverse complement strand
CGGGCGCGCTGGCCGGCACTTCCTACCCGATCGACCGGGAATCGGTGGCCCGTGAACTCGGTTTCGATTCAGTTACGCGCAACAGTCTGGACGCGGTCAGTGATCGAGATTTCTGCGTCGAATTCGCCGCCGTGGGTTCCTTGATCATGGTCCACCTCTCGCGGTTGGCCGAAGATATTATTCTTTATTCCACTAACGAGTTTGGCTTTATCGAATTAGGTGACGCGGTGGCGACCGGTTCCAGCTTAATGCCGCAAAAGAAGAACCCCGATTCAATGGAATTGGTGCGCGGTAAATCAGGTCGGGTGGTGGGCCACTTGATGGGATTGCTTACGACGATCAAGGGATTGCCCTTGGCCTATAACAAAGACATGCAGGAGGACAAAGAGGCTGTTTTCGATATCGCCGATACCCTTCGTGGTTCGTTGGGCGTGGCCGCGACCGTACTGCGCAACCTCACTGTGCAGCCGGATCGAACTGACTCAGCGGCGCGGTCGGGATATATGAACGCAACCGAGTTGGCGGATTATTTGGCGCGGAAGGGAACTCCGTTCCGCGAGGCCCATGATCTGGTCGGCCGCGTCGTTCTGCACGCTATCGACCGCGGCGTCGAATTGGAGGCTTTGAGCTTGGACGAATTGCGTGAGTTTTCGCCGGTCTTCGACGCCGATGTCTTCGAGGCTCTTTCGCTGGAGCAAACGCTGGCCAGCAAGGACCAAACCGGCGGCACCTCGCGCCGGCAGGTGGCAGCGGCGTTGGCCGAAGCCCGCGCCCGTCTTTCTGCTTAGATCGATTTGAGGGCGGGATCTCAATGGGCTGATTTTTTCCGGCTCCCCCTCTCCCAAAAAAACGGGAGAAGGGGAGCCAGAAAAAAACGCCAAAGTTTGGTTGCCACCCGAAAGGGCTGCGCTGTGCAGCCCGAATCCCCAGATATGAGAACTGAGAATGAAAACGGACGCCGCGTTTCGCGATTCGCTTGGCGGCTAGGGCGCGAGTGGTTGCGCCTTGGGCTACCCTCGGCCGATGGGCATATCGTCGTGGCGGTTTCCGGTGGCGCTGATTCGACGGCGCTACTGTTGGCGATGCATGAACTTTGTTCTTCGCAACGGCTAGCGTTAAAACTTACCGCCGCACATCTAAACCATTGCCTGCGCGCTGACGAATCGGATGCAGACGCGGCCTGGTTGGTGGGTCTGACCACCGAATATGAAATTCCGTTTGTGGTCGAACGGGCCGATACCAACGCCGAGGCCGCCCGGACCCAAGACAATCTGGAGCAGGCTGCGCGGCGGTTACGTTACAACTTTCTCGCGCGCACCGCCGCAAACGTCGGCGCCAAGCACGTCCTAACCGCGCACACGATGGATGACCAGGCGGAAACAATGTTGTTGCGTTTAATGCGCGGCAGCGGTTTAGAAGGATTAGGCGGAATGAAGCCGGCGCGCGACCTGTCGCCAGGAACCGATGTGATTTTGGCGCGACCGCTAATGTCTAAGTTTCGACGGGCCGAGATCCTAGAATACTGCACGGAACGGGGGATCGAGCCGCGCCAAGACGCGATGAACCACGACCTGGCTTTTTCCCGAGTTGCAGTTCGCCACGAACTGCTGCCGTTGATGGAACGATTCAATCCGCGTTTGGTTGAGACCTTGGCGCAAACGGCGGAATTGATCCGCACTGACAACGATTCCTTGGATTCGTTAGCGATGGTTAGCTGGGCTGGCGCCTTCCGTCACAACAGCGAGAATGGCATCGATGTAAGAACACTACAGGAATTGGACACAGGACTGCGCCGACGGGTCATCCGCCTCTGGTTGGGAACGATGCGAGGAGACCTCCGCCGGATCGAAGCGGTCCATCTGCGGGCCATCGAACAGTTGTTGGAACCGGGCCGGGCCGGGCGTGTAGCCGAGCTACCCGGCGGGGCTAGAGTTCAACGAAACCGCGGCTGGCTACTCTTTCAGGAAAAAGATAGTTGAAAAAGGCGCGTCCGGCGTCTACAATCAATTGTGGAGTAAACCGCTTGCTAGTTCACCGGCAGAGCGGTTTAATTTTGGCCGGAACATTTAGCCTGTTGAGCGAGGATCATGGCCGATAAAATTGTCGAAGTATTCAGCGCCGCGTCGATTGCGGAACGAATTAAAACGCTGGGCGCCGAAATTACCGAGGAGTATCAGGGCCGCGAGATCGCCGTTCTAGGCATGTTGGATGACAGCTTTGTCTTCCTCGCCGACCTATTGCGCGCTCTGCCGGGTCCCTTGCGGACAGAATTCCTGCAATTCAACCAAGAATCCAAAGGTAACGTACAAGATCTGTCCTTTACGACCCAAATGGAGCCGGCCCGCCGGGACGTTCTATTGGTGTGTGGCGTGTTGGATACCGGGATCACTCAGGAATACGTCATTAAACAGTTAGAGGCCCGCGGTGTGGCCAGCTTCAAATTGTGCGTTTTGGTCGATAAACCGGCCAACCGGCATGTGGATCTGACCCCGGATTGGAAAGTGGTCGAATTGGACCACGAATACGTATTTGGCTTCGGCTTGGGCCTGCGCGAGCGTTGGCGCGAATTGCCGTATCTGGCGACGATCGCTCCGAAAGATGTCAAAGCGGCATAACGCCGCGGCGCGCTGAGGAAATCCGCGCAACGTACGGGCGGGCCAGGCCATCCAAGGTTTGATTTGGTGCGTAGTTTATTTTAACTTTGTTCCGGGCGCCGATTACGGGCGCCGATTGGCGGGCAAAGGCGACAAAAGATGTCGAATTCGGTTAATATTCGTACATCGGAGGGTTGAAAGATTTTGAGCTCAACTGCTAGACAAATTATTTTTTGGGTCGTCATCGTTGGCGGCGCCTTAGTCCTCTATCAAGTGTTTTCGCGCACGCAAAGCAAAGGCGCGACGGAACTTGACCAGGCCACGTTGGAACAACGGTTGGTGAACGGCGATTTCAAGCAAGTAACGTTCAAGGCGCAAGAGATCATTGCCGTAGATCAAGCCAACGCTGAATTCCGCTCGCCCACGGCCAACGAGTTTCGCAAAGCCGAATTGATGAAGGTCGCCGCGGGCGTTAAGGATGCCAACGGCAATCCAAAGGTGAAGGTCATCGAAGAAGCCACGGGATCGGGCTGGGGTTCTACCTTTTTGATCTGGTGGCTACCGCTACTGCTCTTTGTCGGTTTCTGGATCTTCATGCTGCGCCAGATGCAATCGGGCGGCAATAAAGCACTTAGTTTTGGCAAGTCCAAGGCCAAGCTGCTTAACAACCAGCAGAAGCGCGTTACCTTTAAGGATGTCGCCGGGGTTGAAGAGGCGAAGGATGAACTACAAGAGATCATCGAGTTCCTGAAGGAACCGCAGAAGTTTCAAAAGCTCGGCGGTCGCATTCCCAAGGGCGTGCTGATGATGGGCCCCCCGGGAACGGGTAAGACCCTGTTAGCGCGGGCCATTGCTGGCGAAGCGAACGTACCGTTCTTTTCGATATCGGGTTCGGATTTCGTCGAGATGTTCGTTGGCGTCGGCGCCAGCCGCGTCCGCGACCTGTTTGAACAAGGTAAGAAGAATGCTCCGTGCATCATCTTTATTGACGAGATCGACGCCGTTGGACGTCACCGCGGCGCGGGGTTGGGCGGCGGTCACGACGAACGTGAACAGACCTTGAACCAATTGCTGGTCGAAATGGATGGCTTTGAATCGAATGACGGCGTCATTCTGATCGCGTCGACCAACCGACCGGATGTTTTGGATCCGGCATTGCTTCGTCCCGGCCGTTTCGACCGGCGCGTGGTGGTGTCCCGTCCGGATGTTCGCGGTCGCGAAGGAATTCTGAAGGTTCACACGCGCAAGATACCGCTGGGCGAAGATGTCGAGATCAGTGTCATCGCACGTGGTACACCGGGTTTTACCGGTGCCGACCTGGCAAATCTGGTTAACGAAGCGGCGTTGAATGCCGCCCGTTACAATAAGAAGGTCGTGTGGATGACCGACTTTGAATTGGCCAAGGACAAGGTTTTGATGGGCGCCGAGCGTAAGAGCATGGTCATCTCGGACGACGAGAAAAAGATCACGGCCTATCACGAAGCGGGCCATACCTTGGTTGGGTTAAAGGTTCCGAACGCTGATCCGGTTCACAAGGTGACCATCATTCCACGTGGCATGGCGTTGGGGCTGACCCAACAGCTGCCCGAAGGGGATCGGCATAGTTATTCCAAGGATTACTTGTTGGGCCAGATCGCCATTCTGATGGGTGGACGCATCGCCGAAGCGGTTTTCCTGGACAGCGTTACCACCGGGGCGTCGAACGATATCGAGCGTGCAACGGAATTGGCGCGGGCGATGGTCTGTGAATACGGCATGTCCGAATTGGGACCCTTAACATTCGGTAAGAAGGAAGAGCAGATCTTCCTCGGCCGCGAGATCGCGCAGCATCGTGATTTTTCGGAAGACACGGCGATCAAGATCGACGAGCAAGTCAGAAAGATCGTGACCCAGCAGTACGAACGGGCGCAACTTATCATCGAAGAGAATCGCGAAACGATGGTGCGTTTGTCCGAGATGTTGTTGGAGCGCGAGACCTTAGACGGCGTGCAGATCCGGCGCATCGTGGCGGGGTTGCCGCTGGACGAAGAAAATTCGCCGTTGCCCAATGACGACGACCGTCCGGCGATAAAGGAACCGACCGCGAGTCCCTTAAAGCCTATCCTGCCACCGATCACGGGTAACAATCCGGCGACAGCGTAAAGACGTTTATTAGTTGACCAATTAAGCGGGAGAGTGGCGAAAGCTGCTCTCCCGCTTCTTTGTGTGAAGTTTTGGTTTGCCAAATATTTCACTTCAAGCAATCCGAACCCTCGCGGCCCGCGTAAGTTTAATCATACAAGCGGGAAAGTTTGTTTTACCCCCCCTTTCCGTTTTCCATTTTAATCCGTCACCTTTGGCGGCATCTTGCCGCGAAGCAGAGGTGTATCCAGGGCTCCGCAAAAACTTCCCAAGCGGTTAAGGAAGTTTTCACTTTTGCGTATCGGTCTATTTCGGCCGGTCGCCAACTATGGACCCGAAATTCGAGCGCTTTGGATTAAGGCGAATCGGTAACGGACATGTCCAATTACGGAGGGAAAGTAAATGATAAGTAGTTTGAACCGGCGCCAATTGTGGTTTGCGCCTTTGGCCTTGGCGGCCTTCTTTATCTTTGGCGCAACGATCGCCCAGGCAGTTCCGATCTATGGACTGACCACCACCAATCAACTGGTTCGTTTCGAAAGCAACAACCCCGGAACCATCACTTTGACCCAGACCATAACCGGTCT
>JBDSEC010000038.1:0-30808 GCA_039920205.1 Pyrinomonadaceae bacterium | reverse complement strand
CATGATTTGCCCTCACGATCGAGATTCTACCATAACAGGTAAATCGCAAATAAGTTCCGCCAACGGCGGTCCTTATTCTACTGGCTACCGGCTACTGTCTACCGTCTACTTTCCGACATTTTCCATTGTCCATTGTCCACTATCCATTGTTAATTATTCTTTGCTTTTCCGCCGCCCGACCGGGTACCGGTCACATGATTTTAGCCGTGGGTTTTAACCCACGGAAAGGCGTTTTGGATTTCGCGTCACGTAGCAGACGCCTGAATCACGGCGTCGGCTACGCGACGCAAACAATTTCATCCACTCGCCGTGGGTTCAAAACCCACGTCTACAATCACGCCATCGCTACGCGATGAAAACCGGGGCCGCTGCCGCCGACGCTTTCATCCCGAGCCTAATCCACCTCAGAATCGAGTCGAGCTGCGAGAGCCACGCGGATATGAGGTCGGTACCGTCTGCTTCCGTTCCCCGCCCTTTGGGAGGGGTTAGGGGAGGGTGCCGCTTCGGCTTAGCAGACCGGGTCGAGGCTTCAGCCGAGCCTAACCTCGTACGTAGAAGCCACGGTAGAAACTTGTTGTCCGTCCGGGCGGGTGCCCACCGGTTTATTTCGTCCCTTAACCTGCCGTCGCAGAGCACGCGGAAAGACCACGGCCTTGCCGATCCAACTAGATCGCTCGACCAATCGCAACCCATCCGGTTCGCCATCGGCTACGAAAATTCGAAGTGAGAACGGCGTTTTGATTTGTCATACGAAAAACTGACTATCTCAATTGCGTTGTCATTTTTCAATCCCAACGGGATTGCGTCTTACAGCCTAGGGTTGCGCTTCGCTACCCTAGGGAAACGCGGTTTGTGTTCCAACCCCAACGGGGTTGCGCCGGTTTCCCTGGCCCAGCGCGCTTGTGCCCTTGGCATTGTTCCACGGCATAAATATTCTTTCCACAAAAACACGGGCAGCGGCGACCGGGTTTGAACCAGGCCACCACTGCCCGCCACTATTGACCAAACTTGCAGTTAAGCCGGCGCGAACTCGTCTTCTTCAACAACCGGTAGATTCGCATCGAACGTAACGTCCAACCAGCGAAGCATCGCAAGGTTCCGGATCGCGGAAGCAACCTCTGCCTTCTCCAACCGTTTCTGTTTCCAAAGCATTACAGATTCAAACACCTCGACTTCGGATGGCGGGCCACATTTCACTTTGCGCAACTGATCTGCCGAGTAGATCACTGTCGCAACTACCTCGGCTTGGTTCGAGTTCATTCGCAGAAACAGATCCGTAGTCCGATCAATGATCGACTTCCATTCGACCAGCGAGGCTTGAAATTCCTGGCGAACTTGCTCGAACTTGGAACCAACGGTTAAAACAAATAACTGCCCCTTTCGCTCCTCCTGAAGCAAATTACTATTGGACAATTTCATTTGCACGTTTTTCAACTCGGGACTAAAGGGACCGTAACTGCCTTTGGCATAAACTAGCCCGGTAGGAAGACCTTCCCGGGTCGCGACATACGCGATCTTTTGAAAAATGATTCGTCCGACCGGCCAGTGATATGGGTTCGATTCGATCTGTCGAAGTATCTCGACCAATCCGATCCACGCTGGATTCATAGCGGTCGGCGGCGACCTTATTTTGGCCGACGCTGCCGGTTCCGCAGAAAGAAAATCTATGGTTAACTCCTTCGGCGGCGTACCGTATGGTGCATACATCTCAACGGGGATATCCATCTGCTTGGCATAGTGATAGATCATTGGACCGACCTGTTTCCACTCAAGCTGTCCATTTCCACAACCCAAGGGCGGAATAGCCAGCGATGTGACCTCCCATTCCCGGTATTTTTCCAAAAGGATCTGCAGCCCGCGCTCAATGTCCGCTAGCCGCGAGACCGACTTCCAGTGATCCTTAGTCGGGAAATTGATTATGTAGGGCGGGAATAGACCGCGATAAATATATGGCACACCCGGCTTAACTTCGTGTCTGGCACATCGCCGGACATAATCGTCAAACATCTCGGGGTACCGGTTCTTAAATTCCAGGGCAATGCCCTTACCCATGATGCCAACGCAATTCACCGTATTGATCAGCGTCTGGGAATCGGACTTCAATATGTCTGCAATCAAAACTTTCATGGCATCGTTAAAAGAACAGGTTTGTGTTGATTTGGACACTTAGACCGGTCTTCAGCCCCAAGAACATCTCTCGCGCAGCACGATTGGCAACATAGGCGCCCATAACAGATTTCCCGTCAACTCGGTCTGGAATCAAGGCTTCAGCGCACATTTCAGCCTTGTGTCGACTCTCTTCCATCGGGTCGTTCGGATGTGTCCAATAGCGCGCAAAAAGTCGGGTTCGGTCGATCGCCGCGAGTCCCAGGTCAACTGTCGAAAAAAGCGCCATATCAGCGGCAGCATTGCGGTCGGAAAAAACGGCTTGAGAATGATCCAATACCATTGGATTGACGCGTAAAACACAAATGGAGGAGTTCCGATCACGACATCGACTTAGCATTGGATTGTGCGCATTGAAATACAAGTTGACGTAATCGTGCAGCGATCGTCCGTTTCCCACTTGTTTCAATCGGCGCCGATCCTGAATATCAGCCATTGCAACAGATTCATGGGGCACATCATCGGCAAGTGTATGCGACAAAATGCCCTGCTGCAATATCGAAGGCACAATTGCGATCGGTGTGATGTAGTGTAGTTCCTCTACTTCGGACCGTAACATTGCGGTAGTGTCAAATATTCTGTGTAAATGATCTTTGGTTTGATTTCGGTTCCGTTGTTTTGATTCTGCTTAATCTTTGGTTTTCCGGGCGCCGGAGCGGTGTAAAAACGCGCGTTTTTGCGCCGCTCCGGCGCCCGGAAAAAAATTTCCATGATGCGATCAGGGTCCGCATGTTACCGAGTTCACTGTTCTGCCAGTCGGTCTTCATAAAGCAAGGCGAAGCAGTTAAGCGCCTGCTTCCAGTTTTGTACCGGCATGGTCCACTTCTTGGCGATATTGCGTAGCGCCAAATAGAGTAATTTGAAGACCGCCTCGTCCTGGGGGAAGGACCCCCGCGTTTTGGTCACTTTGCGCAGCGACATGTTCAACGACTCGATCGCATTGGTCGTATAAATGATCCGGCGAATCTCCGGCGGATAGCCGAATAGGGGAATCACCCGGGCCCAGTTATTTCGCCAGGACCGCGCGATCATCGGGAACTTGGAGTCCCACTTTTCCGCAAACTCGGCCAACTGCTGTTCGGCCGCTACCTCGGTCGGCGCGGAGTAGATCAACCGCAGATCATGGGCGACTTCCTTGCGCTGTTTCCAGCCGACATAATTCAGCGAGTGCCGTACGAGATGCACGATACAAAGCTGTACTTGAGTTTGCGGGAACACGCTTTCAATCGCTTCGGGGAACCCTTTGAGCCCATCCACGCACGCGATAATGATGTCTTTTACGCCCCGATTCTTCAGTTCCGTCACTACTTGCAACCAAAACTTGGCTCCTTCCGTTTGCGCGATCCACAGGCCTAATACTTCCTTCTTGCCTTCACGCGTGATGCCGATCGCCAAGTACACCGCTTTGTTTCTGACCTGTCCGTTATCCCTCACCTTGAACTGAATTGCGTCCAGATAAACCACGAAGTAGAGCGGATCCAATTGCCGGTTCTGCCAGCTTTTGACCTCTTCCGCCACCCCGTCCGTTACCCCCGAGATCAACGCCGGCGAAACTTCGACATGGTAGATCTCTTCCAGATGTTGCTGGATCTCACGCACCGACAGGCCTCGCGAATAGAGCGAAATGATATTCGCGTCGAACCCGGTAAAATGCGTCTGATTCTTTTCAATGATCTGTGGCTCAAAGGTGCCGTTTCGATCCCGCGGCACCGCCAGCGGCATCGTGCCAAAACTTCCTTTCAGCGTTTTCGCCGAACTCCCGTTCCGCGAGTTCCCGCTATTATGTCCCGCCGGATCGTGTTTCTCGTAACCAACGTGATGCGTCAGTTCCGCTCCCATTACTCGCTCCAGCAGCCGCTTCGTCAGTTCCTTTAGCAGCCCATTTTCCCCCAGCAAATCCTCCGGCTTTTCGTAATCCTTTAATAACTCGTCAATCAGATCTTTTTCTTTGGTCACCCGTGCTCCTTTTGCCATCCTCCAACCTTAGCTGGTTATCGGCTCAGTGACCATTTACACAAAATAATTTACACGCTCACGGGCGGACGAACGCCGGAGCGCGGGCGACCTGCCCGCTGATGCGGAGGAGTCTAGTCAGGAAAAAGCCTACAGGTTACGTTGGATGCTTTCGGTGTCGATCGTGGCTCCGCAACCTGCGGGCGGGTCGCCCGATGTCCCGGCCGGGCGCCCGAGTGTTACCTCATTGAACCTGGTGGCTGATACCTCCCCGGGCTAATGGCTAACGGCCAAAAACTGACCGCACAACCCTCCCCAAAAAATATTCTCCTTTTTATGAGGGACTTTTTCCCGTACTTCCGCATTACTAAGTGAGGACGGTTCGTCAACGCTCGTTCTCCCACCGGGACAATGACGCCGGTCGAGATCTGAGTGCCAGATCGAACGGCGACGGGTTCGGCAGCTTCCCGCTCCTGAGCGTACCGAACTTGTTAAAGGCCGATGCGAGCGTCTGAGGGAGAGTGGTCGACACTTCTTGATCCCGATCAAGAAGTGAAGAGACCGATTCCCTGACCCGTAAGTAACCTACAGTTAGGTCCCCTAGCTGTGGCCGAAGGATTACGGACGGGTTGAATGGGCCGGTGGATGCGGCCGATAGCCGCGACCGCATTACCGGCCTCGATTAGAGTTTGATTCACCCCTGCAGGCAATTGACCGAACCCGACGGACCGCATTCGGCCACCCCTCGGCGAATTTGCGGATCCGGCCAAACGGGTTCGGTTTTCTGCGTGCGGACCTACCGTGACCTTGGCGTAGAAAGTTCGCGCCACCACAATCCAATCAATTATTAACTTTGCGAGGAACTTCAATGTGTTGCCGTTCCCAAGATTCAGGGGTAAACTGCTCAACTAGTTAAGCACGCTGGATCACGCTGGATCGAATGAATAAATTGTTTCGCCGCCTGTACTCTTCGACTTGCCCGGTTCGCCTTTGTTGCGGTTTTTCCTTTCGACCAACTTTTTCCGGCAGCAGCCAAACCCCTCTCCGACTTCCGTATTTGCAAGCTATCACCTGGAAGGGTCAGACGTGACGCAGGCCCAACCAAACATTACCGTGGTTTTGGAACGTTGGAGCAACGGTGAAGCGAGTGCGCTCGACGAATTGGTGCCGTTGATCTATCAGGATCTGCGGCGCTTGGCGGGCAATTATTTAGAACGAGAACGGCAAGATCATACGTTGCAGCCTACGGCGTTGATCAACGAAGTCTTTGTCCGCCTTATCGACCAACACAACATCAAATGGCAAAATCGGGCCCATTTTTTCGGGATCTCAGCCAAACTCATGCGCCGAATTTTGGTAGATCATGCCCGCGCGCACCGGGCGGCCAAACGCGGGGGAGATCAATACAGTGTGTCGCTAAGCGAGGCGAACCAGGTCGCGGGTGATCCCGGCGTCGACCTACTGAATCTGCATGCTGCCTTAAAAAGACTGGAGAAACTGGATCCACAACAAAGCCAGATCGTCGAATTGCGCTTTTTCGGTGGACTAACCATCGAAGAGGCCGCCGAAGTCATGTCGCGTTCGCATGCCACCATCGAACGCGAATGGAAAATGGCGCGGGCCTGGTTGCGCCGCGAACTTGAAGCCTAGATCTCGACCTTAACGATCAACACGTGCATGAATCCCGAGCGCTACCAGATCATCAAGCGGCACTTTCATGCCGCCCTTGAGCAACCGGAATCCGAGCGACCGGCGTTTCTAGCGGATGCTTGCGGCGCGGATGCCGAACTGCGTGCTGAAGTAGAGGCCTTACTCAACGCCGACGAGCGGCCCGGTAGTTTTCTTGACGCTCCGGCATTTGAAATGGCGGCGGAACTGTTGATCGATCCATTGACGGGTGAGCTAGACGGAGCGGTGCTAGGCCCGTATCGGATCATCAGCTTGTTGGGCGCCGGCGGAATGGGCGAGGTTTACTTGGCCGAAGATTCCCGTTTGGGCCGCCAAGTCGCGCTAAAATTGATGCCGGACCATCTGGCGGATGATCCGGACCTGGTTCGACGATTCCGTCAAGAAGCCCGCGCGGCTTCGGCCTTGAACCATCCAAATCTTGCCAGTATTTACGAGATCGAGCAGGCCGATGGCCGACATTTTATCGCCATGGAATTTGTTGCCGGCGAGACCTTGCGCCGGATAATAACGCGGGGCCCCTTGGCGATCAAGGAGGCGTTGCGGATCGCCGGACAGATCGCGGGCGCCCTGGCTGAAGCCCATCAGATCGGCATCGTTCACCGCGACATTAAACCGGAAAATATCATGCTGGACGCACGCGGCCGGATAAAGATCTTGGATTTCGGCCTGGCCAAATACGCGCCAGATCCATCCCACGGGGGTGCAACGAGCGACTCGTACTTGACCACGCCCGGGTTATTGATGGGCACCACCGCATATATGTCGCCGGAACAAGTTCGGGCCTTTTCGGTGGACGCGCGCACAGATCTTTGGAGTCTGGGCGTCGTGCTCTACGAAATGATCGCCGGCGCCGCGCCTTTTAGTGGTCCAAGCCGTGGCGATGTGATCGCCGCCATTTTAGAGCGCGACCCCTTTCCGTTAAAGTTGGAAAACCGCGCGGCGACAGCCAAACTGGCACTGGTCCTCGGCAAGTTACTCGCCAAGGATCGCCGTCAACGTTATGCGGCGGCGGCTGAATTGGTTGAAGATCTCCAAGCGCTGCACCGCGACTTGGAACCTAGTTTGGGCTCTACCAGCGGCGCGCAGTCCGCCCCTATGAATTCCCTCGGCCAACCGCCGTGGAAAGTCGGCCGATCAAAAGCCCGGACGGTCCTATTCGTATTGATCACAGGGTTGCTGCTGGCAGGTGCCGCTTTTGTCGCGGTAAAGCTCTGGCGCTCGGCCCACCCGTCACCCGCATCACCGGGGCCAGCGTCATTCGCCCCCGAACGCCAACTTAGCTACTGGATCGAGGTGCAGAAATACCGGGACGGTAAGCCGTTTCAAGCACCGTTCCGCTTGGGAAAAGAGATAGTTTTCGAAAACGACTATCAGATCCGTTTGCACCTGCGCAGCCCGCAAGACGGCCAGCTCTATGTTTTTAATGAGGGACCTGCCACCAGCGGTCAGCCGAGTTCGTTCGTGATCCTATTCCCTTCGTCCACGACCAACGCCGGCAATTCACGACTGTCCGCGGGTAACGAGCTGCAGGTACCCGCGGATAGCTGGATCGCCTTCGACGCTATCCAAGGCACCGAGAAATTGTGGTTGGTGTACTCGTCGATGCCAATTCCCTCGCTCGAGGCGCTCAAGGGGCTAGCCAACCGGCGTGACCGTGGTTTGATCAGCGACCTCGGATCGAGCGAGGGCGTAAGAAATTTTTTGAATTCGCCGCAATATCCCAAACCGCGGGTGGCGGTTGATGAAGAAAATAAGGAGGTCGCGCTCAAATATAATGGTGATACACTTGTCTATCTGCTTCGACTTGAGCATCACTGAGTCGAAGTTGTCGAACGGGAGTCCGCCGTTAGCTTTTGCAAATAATAATGCAGATAATTTCGTCTAGTTGGGTTCACCTTCAGCTTGACGATCCGGCCGGCGGAACCCGGTAGTTGCCCCCAAATATCACCGAGCGGTAACGAATGAGGTGATCTGTGCCTGAATTACGCATTAATCAGTAGCGGCATTGACAACTGTTTACGGCGTAGTCTGCCTTCTTTGGCGCGCGCGCCGCAAATGCGGGTGTTCGCCTTAAGGTTTCACTTGGTCACCAACAAGGAGAGTGAATATGACTGACATTGCCCCGACAAACAACAAAGCGCTTGATCTACCGTCGATCACCGGATCCTGGACCTTAGACGTTTCGGGCGTACAAGTTCTCGAAACAATGAAGGAGATCGTCATTGCTTATCAAGGACCAACCGTCGGTGGTTTGGACCTTTATGGAAGTGTAAACAGCGAGAAACCAACAACGACGGCCTATGCCTTGGAACAGGCAACAGTCGGAGACGACATGCAGGTCGCGTTCCAGATCGAGTTGAATGGCACGACCTATTATTTTGTTGGTCAGTTGGACACTCCTAATAGTATGTCGGGAACCGTTTCCAGTAAAACGCTTCCGACCGGCCAAGAAGACGGCAGTTGGTCGGCTCAGGGACAAGGCAGCGGCGACCCGCGCTGATCTGTTGTGAAGAGACCAACGACAACAGCGGTAGCGGATCGGGGGAATTTTCCGTGATCCGCTCCCAAGAACAACCATGCGACGCCCGTACAACATCAGTGCCTTTTTTTGTGCTTGCCTATTAACGGCGGCGACCGGTGCCCTGGTCCTGACCGCCAATACCGCGCGCGGCCAGTCACCGTCGACTCCGCTCGTTCTAGGCCAGTCCGTCAATGGAAGGCTCGCTGGCGGCGAGACTCAACTCTTTCCGGTGGAATTGATCGCCGGACAATTTGTGCGCGTGGTGGTCGAGCAACAAGGGATCGATGTCGCCGTTGCGCTGATCGGGCCGGAGCATCAACGGTTGATCGAGATGGACAGTCCGAACGGCAATTTCGGACCGGAACCGATCTCGGCCATCGCCGCCGGACCGGGCACGTATCTGATCGAAGTGCGGTCGCCTGACGCCAGGGCCGCGGCCGGTGATTTCGAGATCAAAGTGGAAGCGTTGCGGGAACCGACGGCCACCGACCGTTCGCGCGTGGAGGGCGAACAAGGATTTCGGAGCGCTTCGAAATTGCTGCAACAGCCCGCAACTAGACAGGAAGCGCTGGTGCAATTGGAAGCACTGTTACCCATCTTCCATTCACTGCCCGACCCGTTCCTGGAAATTTCGGTACTCAACCGATTGGGCCTGGCTTATAACGCGTTGGGCCAACCGCAACTTGCCCTAGCGCGTTTTGACCGGGCCCTTGAGCTAAGCCAATCGATCAATGACCAACGAAATCAGGCGCGTATGCTCAACAACCTGGGCGGCGCCTACGATGTACTAGGCGAACCGCAACCGGCCCTGCTTCATTATAACCAGGCGCTGGCTTTGTGGGGAACGCTTAACAATGATGTGGCGCGGGGCGACACGTTGAACAACATAGGGGTCATTTATTACAACCTCGGCGACCTGCAGCTCTCCTTAGACTTTTTAAGCCGTGCCTTACCTTTGCGCCGGCAGGGCAGCAAT
The DNA here is from genome assembly GCA_039920205.1 of Pyrinomonadaceae bacterium. Lineage (GTDB taxonomy): Bacteria > Acidobacteriota > Blastocatellia > Pyrinomonadales > Pyrinomonadaceae > JBDSEC01. The sequence continues at coordinate 21,503 of JBDSEC010000038.1, read as the reverse complement.
TGGCGGCGCGAGGCCGACACGCTGGATAACCTCAGCTTGGTCTATGTCGCGCTGGGCGAGCCGCCACAGGCATTGGAGTTTCTCACCGGCGCACTTCAACTGCGGCGTATAGCCAAAGACGTCCAGGGCGAAGCCAATACGCTTAATCAGATCGGATTCGCCTATGCGTCATCGGGCGAAACGGCGACGGCGCTGAATTATTTCAACCAAGCGCTGCCCTTGCGACGGACATCGGGAGATCGGCGGGGAGAAGCCGTCACGCTAAAGAATATCGGAGCGGCCTACACTTCACTCGGCCAACCCCAAGACGCCATCGGGCAATTGCAATTAGCACTCGAACTCGCGCGGACCACCCACAGCCGCCGCGAAGAAGGCATCATTTTGGTCTATCTGGGGCAAGCTCAACTGCTGGCCGGCAACGCGGCTCAGGCGATCGAATTTTACACCCAAGCGCTAGGGATATTTTTGGAACTAACTGACCGGCTTGACGAGGCGCGCGCGCGTCAAGGCCTGGCCGAAGCACAGCTCGCCAGTAATAACTTCATCCAAGCGCGCGAACAGGCCGACGCGGCGATCAATATCGTTGAGACCATGCGTGGACGGGTTACCAGTCAACAATTGCGAACCTCATTTTTTGCTTCGCGGCAAGATGCGTACGAATTGATGATCGACTTGCTGATGCGAATGCATCAAGCAGAACCCCGGAAGGGCTACGACGCCGCGGCGCTCAAGGTCAGCGAACGCGCCCGCGCGCGCAGCCTGCTGGATATGCTGGCGGAGTTTGGGGTTGACGTCCGTCAAGGTGCTGACCTGAAATTGCTAGATCGTGAACGCGAATTGGCGCAAATTCTCAACACTAAAGCGACGCGTTTGATCACCTTAAAGGGTCAGTCCGACCGGGCGGATCAGATCCAAAAATTGCAGCAAGAGATCGGCGCGCTGGAAGCGGATTATCAGCAGGTTCGCGGCGATATTCGCCGGCTCAGCCCTCACTATGCCGCGGTGACTCAGCCGCAAGCGCTGGACCTGGCTGAACTGCAAAAACAGTTAGATCCCGACACGTTGCTCTTGGAATACTCGCTCGGGACCAAACGCAGTTATCTCTGGGTGGTGACGCGAAATGGTTTGACCAGTTATCAATTAGCGGGCCGCGACCAGATCGAAATGTCGGCGCGGCGGCTCTATGAATTAGTGACCGCGCGTGCCCAACGAAAAGAGAAGGAAAGTCCCGCACAGAAACGGGTTCGGATCGACCAGGCCGACCGGGACGCGCAAACGGCGGCTGAACAGTTGAGTGGCTTGCTAGTAGGACCGGCGGCGGCTGAACTTGAGAACAAACGTTTGGCGATCGTCGCCGACGGGGCGTTGCAGTATATTCCTTTTTCAATGTTATCGGTTCCAGCGGCGGCGGAGCGGTCAGTGATCGCCGGGCGACCCGAAAACTCTTTGGCTAGACAGACCTATAGACCGCTGTTCGTCGACCACGAGATCGTCAGTTTACCGTCGGCTTCGATCCTCGCCCTGCAGCGAAACGAATTAGCCGGCCGCCAACCGGCGCCCAACAACATTGCGTTATTAGCGGATCCGGTTTTTGACCGATCGGATGCGCGGGTCCGTTCCCAACCGGGAAGATCAGAAGCACCCCCAACGGGGACGATCGCACGAACCGACGGAACTCGAACGTTGGAACATCTTTCAGATGAAGACGCTCAGATCCGCCGACTTCCCTTCACTCGGCAGGAAGCGCAACGAATTCTAGCGGTGGCGCCCAAGTCCTCAAATTTCGAGGCTCTGGATTTCAAGGCAAATCTGGCCGCAGCTACCGATGGAGAGTTGAGCAAGTATCGTTACGTGCACTTTGCTACCCACGGATACATTGACAGTGAAAGACCCGGCCTGTCGGCGTTGGTCCTTTCCCTGGTGAACGAACGCGGTGAACCGCGCGAGGGCCTACTCAAGACGCAGGAGATCTACAACCTGAACCTCCCGGCGGAGCTGGTGGTCCTAAGCGCCTGCCAAACCGGCCTGGGTAAAGTGATCAAAGGTGAAGGGGTGGTTGGATTGACCCGTGGATTTATGTACGCCGGCGCCGCCCGCATTATTGTCAGCATGTGGAACGTCAGCGATAAAGGGACGGCGGAACTTATGGCGCGCCTCTATCAAGGAATGATCACGGGTGGAATGCGGCCGACGGCGGCGTTCCGCGAAGCCCAACTGGCGCTGTGGAGACAGAAGCAGTGGCGATCGCCGTATTATTGGGCGGCGTTCGTTCAGCAAGGCGAGTGGAGGTAATTTTATGCAGTCGAGATTTGACGGACACTGGACCTATTTGAGATTGCGCGCGGCCGCTCTTGCGTCCCCGCGAATAGGATTGGCCGGCATTTTTGTGGGCGCGTTATTGCTTTGTTTCAACAGCGTTGTGGTTCGAGCCCAGAAGGTCGCAGATCACGACACGACGCGTAACCTTTGGGACACGGCTTTCAAAGCCACGGCGAAGACCTCCGGAAGGTCCGCCAAGAACCCGACGCCGCGAAAATACCGCGTGGTTACGCCCAAGGTCTCGATCAATAATGTCACTGCCGATTCCGTTATTGGCGTTACGGTGTGGCGCTTGCGTCCCGTGGCCGCGGCCGACGAAGGTGAAAGGATAATCGTTCACGAAGGTGCAAGCACCGCAGCCTGGATCCCGGAGTTGGTCCCCGGCAATGCCCCCCTGTCCGAAGGCAACCGGGTACGACTTACGATCGAGGCTGCCCGGACCGGATACCTCTATGTTATCGATCGTGAACAGTATGCCGATGGCACCTTTGGCGAGCCGCTCTTGGTCTTTCCCACGACGCGTACGTTGGGGGGAAACAACCAGGTTCAGGCGGGAAGATTGATCGATCTTCCCGGTCAAGACGACAGTCCTCCGTTCTTTACGCTGAAACGCAGCCGCACGGATCAGGTCGGCGAGATGCTGACCGTTATCGTCACCCCGGAACCGCTTGAAGAATTGCAGATCGGCGATCAGGCGCAAACCCTTTCCGCGAAACAAGTAACCGTCTGGGAGCAAAAATGGGGCGGTCAAGCGGGCCGGCTAGATCTGACCGAGGGGCGGAAACGAACCTGGACCAGTAGAGAAAAAGAAGCTGCCACGCCGAACGGCCGCCTGCTCTCGCACGCCGAACCCGCGCCGCAGATGCTCTTTTATCGCCCGGGCGCAGTGGCGAGTCAGCCGCTCTTGATCAAAGTGCAACTCCGCTATGGAAGCGCGGGTCGTCGGCCTCGTCGTTAAGCTCGCGGCGGTCTGAGCGCACTGGACTTTTTGTGCTTGGCTTGTCACTAATAGGGTATGTCACGCAGGACTTCGATTCCCTTTTCAGTTTTGGATCTGGCCCCGGTCAAGCAGGGTGGAACCATTAACCAGTCGTTCCGCGAAACCCTGGATCTGGCTCAACATGCCGAAACCTGGGGCTACCAGCGCTACTGGTTGGCCGAACATCACAACATTCCGGGCATCGCCAGCGCCGCCACCTCTGTTCTGATCGGCTATGTCGCCGGTGGCACCAAAATCATCCGCGTTGGCTCGGGCGGGGTTATGCTGCCAAACCACGCACCACTGGTGATCGCCGAGCAGTTCGGGACGTTGGAATCGCTGTATCCGGGCCGGATCGATCTGGGATTGGGCCGGGCACCGGGAACCGATCAAATAACGATGCGAGCATTGCGGCGAATGCAGAGCAACGTAGACGAGGAATTCCCGCGTGACGTGGCGGAATTGCAATTCTATTTTTCCGATGCGAAGCCAGGCCAGGTTATCCGGGCCGTGCCGGGAGCGGGAACCAAAGTACCGATCTGGTTGCTAGGATCAAGCTTATATAGCGCCGAACTCGCTGGGCTGATGGGTTTGCCATTTGCGTTCGCCTCGCACTTCGCGCCCAAACTTCTGTTAGATGCATTGGCCACCTATCGCGAATCGTTCCGGCCGTCGGAAACCTTGGACCAGCCGTACGCCATGCCCTGCATCAACGCGATCGTTGCTGACACGGATGCCGAGGCGGCTCGATTGGCGACGTCGCTGCAGCAAGCATTTCTGAATATTCGCCGCGATACGCGTACGTTGCTTTCGCCGCCGGTCGACGAAGCACCTGGCACCGAATCGGAGATGCGTTGGGTCAACAATGCGCTGCGTTTTTCCGCGATCGGTTCGGTGGAAAAGGTCCGTGAATGGCTGGAGATTTTCATTGACGAGACCAAGGCTGATGAGGTGATGGTAACCGCGCAAATATTCGATCACACCGCCCGTCTGCGCTCGCTCGAACTTCTGGCGTCCGCTAGACCTTAAGGATGGCCTAGGATTGCTGATGATTACGGGCGATCGGCGGTGCCAGGCATAGAAGTCTTAGGCAAATCTTTTGTTTGGCCCGGTCAACTCTTGATGTATTTGCATGGTTTTGCATACAATCGCGGCGTTGCCCAACGGGCCGCCAACGACCATCGAACCCGAACTGATTTCTCTCCAAGCGTTTTAGCAATACGCGCCTAGGCGCGATCTGTCGCCCGGCTGATCTAACATCAGGCTGGGAATAGGAGCAAAGTTGATGAAAACCCGAATTGTTCAAACCCTCTTTACGATGGCATTACTTATTGCCGCTGCGATGGTTACCACCACAACGAAGGCAAGCCTTTCGCCGGTCGGGCGCGTTGTGCCCGCGGGCAGTCCGGCGGCGGTGAAATTCACCAGCCTCTACACCAACCTTAAGACCCAATGCTGGGCCGATGGCAAGGCCGGGGAAGGTCAAGACCAGGCGTTGAAATGCAAAGGTTATGGCGGATATGTGATCAAGGTCGGTTACAGTGCGGCGAGTTCACATATGCGCATCGAGTTAGCCAAGAGTGATGCCGAACCCGTAAACTTGCCCGCCCAGCCGATAAATTACGACGGAATGGGCCGCAAGATCGAATGGCGGTTGGCCAACGGAAAACCATTTGCGGTTATCTTGCGCATCGATGTCCCGAAAGACGGACTCGAAGCGACTGAGCTGTGGCAACCCGGGAACCAGAAAGGCCAATCAATGCTGGTCCAGGGCTTGGGTAAATACTCTGACTTTACCGTCGAGATCGATGCCAAGAAGCCGAACGCAAATGTGGAGGCCCGTCAGCAGGCCGACGCCAAATACGGTAGCTGTAACTAGGTGTTGCGGGCCAGGGACCATCATGGAGATCGAATACGCTTTCGCTTGCCCGTATTGTTGGCAAACGATCACGATGGTCCTTGACCTTTCCGTCGCGGCGCAAGAGTACGTCGAAGACTGCGAGGTCTGCTGCCAACCGATCTTGATCGCGTACGCCTCCGATGGCGAAGAAGTAACGTCGTTCGAGGCGCAGCCGGAATGAAGTCAGAACTGGGTTTGTTTTGTTAGGGTGCCTTCCGGCTCAAAAAATAACCCAGTCGCTACCGCTCCCGGTTCCGACCTCATCGCGGGAACCGCCTTTGATCCTCAGTTTTAAAATTTAGCCAACTCCCGCCGCCGGATACGGAAATGCCGTTGGCGCGGGCAGTTTGGAATCAACAGGCTGCGCATTCCCGCGTCGCATCCTGCGTATCCCCAAATGATCAATCGCTCCTGTGTCAAAGCGGGAAGACATTTCAAACGCGTCGCCACGTTTGCCAGTTCTATACGTGAAATAACATCGCTCGGTAGCCGCCACCGGAAAGGCACAACGCGGTCTCTTCAGTGGAGTCAATTTCACACTGTCGGGGCTCGTTCCGTCCGCGGTCTCGTTCTCTGCCAGGTTCCGGTCCTCCTAACTACCGGCTCGAGTTGATAAGCTGTGGTCCAATCGATCCAGTCAAAAGGAATACTCGACGTAAAGATCGCCTTTCACCAGATTGCGCAGTTTCGGCGGTTTGGGCACCCCCTCACCCGGTTCGATCGTACCGTTTGCGACCGTGTTGATCGCATAGGCGTCGCTCCGGACCAGGTCGCACTCGCCCCCCAAAGCTTCCATCAGCGGGTCGCGCGGAACCTCAGTACCCTTTAATGGGTTGCCGTAAACGTCCGGCTGGGTCGAACACATCGCCACAAAACCATCTCCTTTCCGACCGGCGGACAGAGCTTCGACCGCCTGGATCGGCGTGGCATTGGTGCTTCCATGATGGCCAACCTTGTAAAAATCTATGGTCCGGAGGATCTGTTGGCTTTCATCTTTGATGCTGCCCAGCTTGGTTGGGTCCGAGCTCGGCGCATCGGCTTCATAAAGCCAGTGCTCCCAATTTCCCGCTTGCGCGTCACCAACAAAGAGCAATGACTTGCCGGCAAATTTGAACAGCACCACTAGACTTTGGTTATTGAGAAAATCGTCGACCTTCTTGGCCGCGTCGGCCAACATGCTCGGCTGAGCGCGGGCCACATGCTGGATCACATCGTGGTAGTTGATCGGCCGGTCGCGCAGGTCAACTTGCGGATAAGCCTCGTCGGCCGTGATGGTCCATTGCTCGCGAAACGGCCGCAAAGCCGAACCGTCCTCGGCAGAGGTGGAGTCGAGATATTGCCCAACCCCTTTTTTCAGGTCCTCTAACTTCATAAACACCTGGGCGTCCTTCGGTGGCGGGCCGAGGATCACCGCCGACAGCCCATCCAACTCTTCGGGCAGTTCCGGTTCGTCACCGGCGGCATAGTAACGAACCTTCTTGCCCTTTGCCCCCAAATGATTCTTCAGTATGTCTAGTGCCAAGGCATTGCCGCTGAGTTTTTTCGGTCCCGCGGAGGTTGCATTGAAGTCGATCCCGGTTGCGTCTTCCAGCATGGCCAATGCTTCCTTGCTCTCATCATCCTCACGGCCCCTAAAACGAAGGGCAAGTTCCATCGCCAATTGTTCGATCTCAAACTGAAGACTGTGAGCTGAATCCTTATCGTCGTTGAACTGCTCCCAATAGGGCATCCAGACCTGGCTCGCGGTAAATTTGCGAAAGAGATCTTCCGCTTTGTTGAAACCAGCTATGTGATCAGCATGCCGATGCGTCATTATCACCAGGGCTAACTCGCCGTTAGTGGTCTTGAAAAGGTCCTCAACCGCTTCGTTAATAGATCCGATATCGCCCTTGCCGGTCTTACCCTTGAAAACCCCACAGTCGATCAAGATAAACTTGTCACCTGCGGCGGTCGGTACCGTGACCAGAAAAAAATCGCCAAAGCCGACGCGGTACATCCGGACGCGCAAACCGGTCCCGGATTCGGCCGCTCCGTCGGTACCCAACCTCTTCGCCACCGTCTTCCGGGCGACGGTCTTCCGGGCAATCGTCTTCTTGGCCGCAGCGGTCGGTTTGCTAGACTTCTTTGCCGACTTCTTTGTCGACGCGCCGGATTTCCTGGCTACTTTTTTGGCAGTTTTTCGCGGGCTCATCTTAGATCCCTCCGTGAAGCATGTTGAAGTCAATGCTAAAACGCTTGGGGTCGTTGCCTTCAAGTAACCCCTGGCTCAAGGTGTATTGACGTTGGGTCTGTTCCCGCGTGCCTCCGTAATCAGCGTCAACCTTCTTTTGGATCAGATAACGGATCTCGGCGCCGGCATATTCGTCATCCACTATTGACGGCTTGGCAACTAGCACCGTGCACCCCGCGCGCATGGGAAACGTTCCCAGTTCCGGCCGATTCGGATCGAAGGGGGTGTCGTACTGTTGGACCATTTCGATCACCATATCGACCCGAAGGCGCCCGTCGGGGGAAATGCGAAACGCCGGATGGAACGACGGAACCTCCACCGGAAGGTCCGGCCAGAAACCCAAACGCCCGGCGTTCTTTTTCGCGTAAGCGCGCAGTAAAGGCCCGTTGATATCCTTTTCCTCGCGCGTCAATCCGTTTGGATCACCAAACACTAACCCATCCACTGCGGGTAGACTCTTCGGCTGAATTCGGGGCCAACACAATGCATCCTCAGAAAAGAATTCGGCGTCCGCCGGAAGCATTCCGCGCAAACGAAAGGCTTGCATAAACGCATCGCGAATGCCGTCCTTGTCCTCGGGATGAAGGTCGCGGTCCGCCGTGATGACCGCCCGCAGGAAATCGCCGAAGGTGATATCAACCGGGGGGCAGTAATCGATCGCGCGGACGCAGATCTGAAAAAAGATCTCCGCCGTTCGGCTGGCCTGTTCAGCCAAAAGGTTAGCCAACGATCCCGAAACCTCCATCGTATTAGTGCCTGCGCCGTTGGCGCGATAGAGCCGGAAAAGGTCGGCGGTCCGTCGCAGGTAGATGGTGAAATAGGCATCAAATACCGCCGATACCATGATAGCGCCGCGTTGATGCGGTTCCAGCTTTGGATCAAGTATTTTCTTCGGATCGGGTTCTTCGCTCAACGCCGAACGCAAAGCCTTACCCGTACCGCGGGCCTCGCCAAACTGTTGGGCCAAGCCGATCAAGGGGTTTACCTGAGCCAGCTGGGCTTGAATCTTCACTCCATCTTCGCTGCTAACTCCGCTTTCCGGTTGCAGGTGATACCGGTAGAGCAAGCCACCGGTCTTAGCGATGGTGTCGAGCAGCGCCGTCTTGTGCGAAAAGTGACGAAACAGCGCGGCTAGGTCGGCGAACGCTTCGTGAAAGGCGGGTACGTCGGGGTTGGTCCGCTCCGAAAAATGCGTACGAATGCCGTCAAGCACCGCGTGCGTGGTCTCGTGAACAATGATGTCGTGCGACAGACAGGTAAAGACGGTCTGGCCCGGAAGGTTGCGGCCCGGATCCTGGTCACTCGCGCGAAAATAGCCGAAGAGAATTCCCTGCGCCGACGGTGAGTACGCGGCGTTGGCCGAGATCATGGCGTGCGGATACAAATTCAGCCGATCGATCCCCCGGCGCCAGCGAATACGCCGGCCAAGCGCGGCTTCAAAATGCTGCACCGTGTCACTAACCACGGCATACACCATCTGTTGGTGAAAGCGCGGGTCCGATTCCGAGGGCGCGAGCCCACCGCGAATTAGCAAACTGGGGTCATCCAGATCGACCGGTTTATAGAAGCACTTGTTGGCGCCATCGTAATCGATAACGGCGACCTTGCGCCCAACCGGCCCCGGAAGGAGCTTTTCGTACTTTACCTCGATCGTCATTTCATTGCCGATGAAATGGCCGAGGCTCGGGTCAAAGGCATACGCCTTTAGTGGGCGCGTTGCCGGCGGCGGGATGGCGGTGGAATCTAAAAAAAGCCCCGGCACACCCGCTGCGGCGATTGCCGTGGCGCGGACCGCATTGGAGACGATTCTCTTTTTTGCCGCTTTGCGTGGACGCGGCGATCTGGATGTTTGGTCAGGCATAATTGTTCCCTTTTCGAGTTCATGACGATAGTCGATCAGTCGTCGATCCCAGGCAAGAATCTGAAACTAGGATCTCGCGGTACGATGCAATTTTGCGAGGCAATCGTAACGGCGAGCAATAGTCAAACGGTAATTCAGAAGCAAGGTCAATAGTGCAATCAAAGGTGACGCGCGCATTGTGCGTCAAATATCATGATTTTTCAATCTATTTATGCCGAAATTTCATGACAAGCACCAAACCGCTAACCGATACAGATCGGCGCGACTGACGAGCTCGATAACGTCCTGGCATATTAATATGCGCTTGGCGTGCAATATGTTTCACCGGCCTTGGATAAGAACCTGAAAACTCTCGGCTAACCCGCCGGGCAGGATGAATTCACGTGCGGAATGGCCCAACCGGACCTTCGTCACCTGGTCGGCTTGGTGGATCGATCCTTCCAAAACCTCGAACACCCCGGCATCCAGGAGAAATTTGTTCAGGCTCCCGAAATAGACCGTTTCCAAACCTTGGCCATCGCCGGTGTTAAGAATAGTGGTCCAATCTACATTCGCGGTTAGATCTAACCGGCCCGGCAGGTACAACGCATCTTGGTGCAATTGGTGATCGGCGAACGCGCGTAATGAACCGTGCGGTCGCAATTCCGCCGAGTAGAGGTCAGCGGCTTCGGCACCGTAATCGACCGCGATCAGATAGCCTCGCTTTAGAACGGTCGCTGCCCGAGCCCACCATTCGGCAGCGCCCAAACAAACATCCGCGATCTGCCCTTCGGCCAATTCGATATCGAGCGTTTCCAGATATGCCCCGATCTCCGGTTTGATTCCGGGTTTGAATCGCCAAAAGAATTCGTCTAGTTGATCCAGGGCAACGCACAACTCGCCAGGTATACCGCCTTGCTCGGTTACGCGTGTCACGGGAAAGGCATCGAGGAGTTCGTTGGCAAATACGATCCCGGTAAGGGAGTCCGCCGGTAAGTCGTGTATCCGGCCAAAAGTCACGGTGTCGCCAAATGAACGCAGTCGTTCTTTCGATCGCAATACCGATGCGTCGCTAATTTCATCGACTAAATAGGTTGTCGCTTGGAAAACTTCCGGATGGTCCGACCGAAGCGCCGCTAAGCAGGTGGCGGCGAAATCTCCGGCACCCGCACCGGCTTCGACAATGGTCCACGATGGCGGCGCGCCAATTTGACGATAACAACCGGCGAAATACCGCGCCCAAGTCGCACCAAAGAGAGCGCTTGATTCGGGTGCCGTGCGGTAATCACCGGCACGCCCCCAGCGCACCAGATCAGAGCGTTGGTAATAACCCAGATCCGGTTCGTAGAGCGCCGCTGCCATGAATTCCGAAAACGGTATCGGACCATCGCGCGTTATCCGCTTGCGCAATTGCGCAGCCAATTTCTCGCTGAGGTGGTCGTGAAGGCCGGACGGCATACGAGCGCGCAGCTTATTCTGAAGCGGGAGGCGGTTCGCGTTCCAAGAGCTTGGTGGTGTTCTCTGTGACGCTAGAAGGCGTTACCAACTCGGCCGTGTTGGGACGGCGCCAACTACCTACAGCAACGTTTTGTGCCGGAGGTAAACTTTGTGGTCGCTGGGCCGGGGCCAGTTGAGCCGGTGGAACTTGATTGTACTGTTGCGGCGCCATGGATGAGTAATTCGGATGCGGGAGGTAGACGACCTTCTTCGCGCCCTCTTCAAATATAAGGGCAAACACGATGCGCAAAAATCCACCCAAGAAGCCCACGACCGCCGACAAGGCGGGGAAAAACTCCGGGAAGTTTAGAAACGAACTAAACACCCCAAGGATCGACGTCAGCACGATCCCGACGCCCATGAAAAGCACCACGCCTTGCTTCACTCCGCGTTTCTTAGGAGACTCCGCGTCGAAATTCTGTATATGGGGTGCGGGCGGCAAAGTTCCGCCATTGGCGATCAGATCGCTTACACCGCTCAATGGAAATCCACAGCGCGAGCAGAAACGCACTTCACCCGGTATTTGTTGTTGTCCGCATTGCGGGCAATGCATGCGTTTTACTCCGTTCCAACTCGCAGCAAATGGGTCGATCGAACTGTCAATTTTGTTTACGATCGCGATTCTATCAAAGTTCCCCGCTCGCTGTCGCCTATATGTGCGGCGGCACGGTCACGGCAAATAGCGAATGCACGGCAAAGGCACGTCCCTGCCAATGTGCAGCTCGCGCCCAAGTGTCCAACAGCAATTCACCGAGCGGTTTAAACTCGTCGGGCGCCAGTGCTATGGCACGGGCCAAGTCGCCATCGTCCCGGAACAACGCGAATCCGCGGCAGCGCGTTGCTTCGACTTCGCCGAAATACTCGATCACATCGGCCGGCGTTCGCAACGTTTCCGGCAGTGTCCATTCGAACGGATCGTCCCAAAGGTTGGCGGTCAATCCACCAAACGTTCGTTCGACCGCGCGCGCACTCCGCACTAGGGACTCCCCACACGAAAAGGCGCGAGCCGACGGTCCCACCGGTTCGGGCTCCCAATAAAGACGTTCCGCAGCCAGATCCATTAACAGATCGATCGAACGACGATGAAGTTCGGCGAACTGTTGGTCGATGAATTTGATCAGCACCATTTGATAATAGAATTGCGGCTCGCCCGCATCTAAAGTGCCGGCGAGCCGCGCTGCTTAGCTGGGTGCAGCGAAAAGTTCGAGATGGTGAAGTTAAGCCCGCGCTCGTAGCCCCGCCTTCAGGCGGAACCGTTCAGTAAATGTCTTAATGAATGGAACGAGCCGGTTAATAACGATTCCGCCTGATGGCGGGGCTACAAACACTCGACTTCAGCGCAAGACATCCACCTCTAATGATAACAACAAACTCGCTCTTTTATTTGCACCCCTAAACAAACAGGGATCGGCTGAGCCTAATTGCCTTCCGTGCGCCGGTCGGTCTCTTCCATTCCGACGCCGAAATTCTTGATACCGACATTCAGCGATGGGTAGACATAACCTTTCACACCGACCCGGGTTCCTTTCGACGGAACTCCGCGCGTGGTCACGACCCACATGCGGCCGGTGCCGTCGTCAATCTCGTAAACGCCACGGTCGAGGATCCCGTAACTGTTGGTCACGCGACCCACGACCGCGACTTCCTTATTGTGATACCGGCCCGGATCGGCGTTGATCTTCGATATGGTGGTGCGGCTAGGGCACGCCGTCAACATCAGAGCGCCCGCGAGGAGGATCAGGCCCAAACTTATCGACTTCATTTGCATTGTAACTCTCTCCTTAATTTACCAAACTGACGAAAAAGGGAGAGAAAAACAATGGAGAATGGATAATGGACAATGGATAATGAAGAATTTGCCGTGACTCCATCCATTAGCCATTAACCATTTCCCATTGTCCATTATCCATTATCCATTATTTCCCGTACCATCCCCCCGGCCGATCAGAGAGATCTACCCAGACGCTTTTGGTTTGCGTGTAAAGGTCGATCGCGTGGTGGCCCATCTCGCGGCCATAGCCGGACTGCTTGTATCCGCCAAATGGCGAAGCCGCATTAAACATGTTCCAGGTATTGATCCAGACCACGCCGGCCTTAACATCACGAGCAAATCTGTGTGCCCGAACAATGTCGCGGGTAAAAATTCCCGCGGCCAAACCATAGATCGAGTCGTTCGCTTGACGCAGCAGATCGGCTTCGTCACTGAACGAGATAACACTGACCACCGGCCCGAAGATCTCTTCGCGTGCGACGCGCATGTCATTTTTGACTTCTGAAAAGATGGTCGGCTGAAAAAAGTACCCACCGGCCAGATCGCCCTCCATCGCCGGGCATTCGCCGCCGATCATCACCGTCGCGCCTTCGCCCCGCGCAATGTCGGTGTACGATTTTACGCGGTCTAACTGTTCGGATGAGACCTGCGGCCCCATTTGCGTGTCTTTATTCGACGGATCGCCAATACGGATCTTGGCGGCCGTTTCCGATAAACGCGAAAGGAATTCATCCTTGATCTCTTCCTGCAAAAAGACGCGTGAACCGGCGCAGCAGATCTGTCCTTGATTAAAGAAGATGCCCATCATGGTGGCGTTCACTGCTTGGTCCAAATTGGCATCGGCGAAAACGACGTTGGGGGATTTGCCGCCAAGTTCCAGTGAGACCTTGGTCAGGTTGTTCGCCGCCGCGTGGGCGATCACCTTACCGATCTCAGTCGAGCCGGTGAACGCTATTTTGTCGATGCCCGGATGCCCGGCCAACGCCGCGCCGGCCGTCGGGCCAAACCCCGGAACGATATTCACTACGCCATCGGGAATACCAGCCTCCAATATCAGTTGGCCCAACTCCATGGCCGTGACCGGAGTCTGTTCCGCCGGCTTCAAAACGATGGTGTTGCCCGCCGCCAGCGCCGGCGCCAATTTCCAAGCCGCCATCAACAAGGGAAAATTCCACGGTATGATCTGTCCGCACACGCCCAGCGGTTCGCGCAGAGTGTAGTTAAAGAACTGACCGGGGACGGGGATGGTCTCGCCTTCTATCTTGGTCGCCCAACCGGCGAAATATTCGAAATTCTCAACCGCGCTGGGTACGTCAAAGTAGAGCGATTCCTTGATCGGCTTTCCATTATCGGAAGTCTCGAGCTCGGCGATCTCTTTGGTTTTGGCTTCCAACAATTGCGCCAATTTGTAGATCTTGCGACCGCGTTCACGGGCGCTGATCTTTGACCACGGACCTTCGAACGCTTTGCGCGCCGCCGCTACGGCGCGGTCAACATCCTCGGCGTCCGCTTCCGCCACTTCCGCCAGCGGCTGCCCGGTGGCAGGGTTGGGTGTGACAAAGGTCTTGCCCGACGCGGCATCGACCCATTGTCCGTCGATCAGCAGCTGATATTTGCGCGGTGATTCTTTTGGTGTTGGTTGTACAGATGACACTGGAATAATCCTTTTAATTTAGTAACGTAACGAATGACCTCAAAGGTCGCCGCTGATTCGCGTTGATCTCCATAAATTGCCACTAGCTTCAGCTAGTGGCGGACGCTTTTTCATCGGGCTTCAGCCGCAACTAGAAAACGTTCTTTCCTTTTGGCTTCAGCCCTGATTACCCAACCAGGGGAAGCGTTTTATAAGATCAGAGAACAAATCATCCAAGTGTTTGTGCTTCCGATCGATTTCACGGATCTCATCCTGCCACTTGTGTTGCCAAATTGCGAACCGGATACGGTGTTGTCGCATCAGCTGCTGATGTCGCTTGAAATCGTTCCTTCCCACCCCCCTGATCCCTATTGCAACATGTTCCCTATCCATTTCGTCTCAACAAATGATAAAAGCTCTACTTAGACGGATGCAAAATTCCCAAAAGCGTATCAATATTGCCGGTCGTCACGGCCGCTTCTCCGCCGCGATCCGCATTCCATTATTCGGGTTCCTCTGATCCGCAGCAAGATTATGCCGTGTGGCGGATCGCGCGTTCACGGCATTCACGAACCAGGAACCGCCGCGCAGCACATGCGATCGGCCCGTGGCCGGGCCTTTAGGATCACGTTGAACCCGATTGCGGTATTGTCCAAAGTAGTCGCTGCACCATTCCCACACATTTCCATGAATATCGTAGAGGCCCCACTGGTTGGGCGGATAGCCGCCTACCTCCGCCGTCCGTTTCAGAAAGCGGCCCTGGGCGACGTTCCCAAACGGAAAGTTTCCGTCAAAGTTAGCTTGAGTCGACGACAAGGTGTCGCCGTAAGCGAAGTTGGCCTGGCTGCCGGCTCGGGTCGCGTATTCCCATTCCGCCTCAGTAGGCAGTCGAAAGCGGTATTTGCGTTGTCTGGCGTTTAACTTAGCCACAAATGTGGTGGCATCTCTCCACGAGATCATTTCGACCGGGCATTGCGGGCAATCTTTGAAATGTGAGGGGTTTGTGCCCATCACCGCATTCCATTGAGCCTGCGTAATTTCGAACCGTCCGAGGAAAAACTCCCGCGTAATCTCTACCCGATGTCGGGGCATTTCGTTATCGCCGGCTGCGGAATCACCTTCGAGCGACCCCATGCAAAAGCTCCCCGCGGGGATCTTGACCAGTTCCAACGACAGACCGTGCGGAAGGGCGACCGCGATCATATTACCCGTTGCCGGTGCCGGATCTTGCTCTCGACAGATAGGCGGGCGTGAGTCGCGTCTCTCCGCATGCGTGGATCTGACTGCCCGTCTCCTAGTCTGGGCGGAAGACTCATAAACACCGAATCCAGGTGTCGAAGTATTGGCGCCAATGACAAATATCACCGCCATAAGAACCGCAAATGACCTAGGCCGGTTTCTGATCACGATCAAACTGCATACTTTACCGGCTTCAAGCCGGAAGATATTCACGCTGTTGCCGACTGCGCCGAAAGTAATTGCCGCAGCACGAACGGCAAGATCCCGCCGTGTTGATAATACTCCACCTCGATCGGCGTATCGATACGAAGCGTCACCGGCACCTGTTCGGTCGTCCCATCCGCCCGATGGACTACCAGAGTGACATCCTGTCGGGGCCGTACTGCACTAGTCTCAAGCCCGACGAGATCGAACGTTTCCGTTCCTTCCAGCCCGAGCGATTCAGCATTCACGTCATCCTTGAACTGACACGGCAACACGCCCATGCCGACCAAATTACTGCGGTGAATGCGCTCAAAGCTCTGCGCGATCACGGCGGCGACGCCCAGCAGGCTGGTTCCCTTAGCCGCCCAGTCGCGCGAACTGCCCGTGCCATATTCCGTTCCGGCAAAGACCATCAACGGCGTATGCGCGGCCTGATACTTTACCGACGCATCATAGATGCTCATCTGTTCGCCATCGGGTTGATGGATCGTCACGCCGCCTTCAGTGCCGGGCGCCATCAGATTCTTGATCCGAACGTTGGCGAAAGTACCACGCAACATGACCTGATGATTACCGCGGCGCGAGCCGTAGGAATTGAAATCTTCGATCGCCACGCCTTTATCTTGAAGGTACATACCTGCCGGTGAACTTGGCTTTATCGACCCCGCCGGACTAATGTGATCGGTCGTAACCGAATCGCCAAAGATCGCCAGCGGCCGAGCGCCCTTAACATCCGAGAACGTTCCGGCATTCATGCCGAACTTGTCGAAATAGGGCGGCTCTTGAATATAGGTGGATTGCAGATCCCACGCGTACACATCACCAACGGTGGTGGGAATCTCGTTCCAAAGCGGATTCTGTCCAGCGAAGTCGTGATAAAGCGCGCGATAAGTTTCGGGGTCGAAGGCGGTGCCCAGCACCTCGCCCACTTCATCAAGCGTCGGCCAGATCTCGCGCAAGTAAACGGGCTTCCCTTCCGTGTCGTTACCCAACGGTTCGCTGGTCAGATCAATGTTCACCCGGCCAGCCAAGGCAAAAGCAACGACCAACGGCGGCGACATCAAGAAATTGGCTTTGATGTTTTGATGCACCCGGGCTTCGAAATTGCGGTTACCAGAAAGCACGCTGGCGGCGATGATGTCATTGTCCGTGATGGCTTTTTCGATACCGGGATCGAGCGGTCCGCTGTTACCAATACAGGTCGTGCAGCCATAACCGACCAAGTTAAAGCCGACGGCGTTCAGTGATTCCTGCAGACCGGCCTTTTCTAAATACTCCGTCACGACGCGGGAACCAGGCGCCAGCGAGGTCTTGACCGCCGGATTAACTTTCAACCCGCGCTCGACCGCTTTCTTGGCCAGCAATCCCGCGGCCAACATGACGCTCGGGTTCGAAGTGTTGGTGCATGAAGTGATCGCGGCGATCAACACATCGCCGTGGCCTACCTCGACATCGATCACGGGAAACTCTTCGGCGATGATGTCCTCGACCCGGTCGGGGGTCGGCCGGTTGTTCATCATTTCGATCTCGGACGTAGTGTTGGTGTTCGCTTGGCTGGTTTCATTTAAAACCGGCAACGGTATGCTTTTGTGAGATTGATCGCCACCACCGCTAACAAACGCAGGCGTGTAAACACCCTTTCGCGCGCCCATTTTAGCATGAAAGCGCTGGCCCAATTCTTCCGCACCGCGGGCGTAGCCGCTTTGGTTCAGCGGCTTGTGAAACAGTTCCGTAAACTTGTCCTTCAGGTCCGTCAACTCAATGCGGTCTTGTGGCCGCTTGGGGCCAGCCACGCTGGGGCGAATGTCCGCCAGATCCAAGTCAATGACCGCGGTGTAATCGCACTGTCCAGCGGTCGGAATTCCGAACATCTCTTGCGCGCGATAATAGTTTTCGATGGTGTCGATCTGCTCGTCCGTGCGGCCGGTGGCGGCGAAATACTCCAAAGTCTTTTCATCGACCGGGAAGAATCCCATCGTTGCACCGTACTCCGGCGCCATATTGGCGATGGTCGAACGATCCGTGGCGGGCAACGACGACGCGCCTTCGCCGTGGAATTCGACGAACTTTCCGACCACCTTGGCCGCACGCAACATCTCGGTGACGCGCAACACGACGTCGGTGGCAGTCACACCCTCGTTGATCCGACCGGTTAGATTCACGCCGATCACATCCGGGGTCAGGAAATAGACCGGTTGGCCCAACATGCCGGCTTCGGCCTCGATCCCGCCCACGCCCCAAGCGACGATGCCCAGGCCGTTGATCATCGTCGTATGCGAATCGGTTCCGACCAAGGTATCCGGGTAATTGACGCCGTCCTTTTCCCAAACGCCGCGCGCCAGATACTCCAAATTGACTTGGTGAACAATGCCTATGCCCGGCGGGACCACGCCAAATCCATCGAACGCCTGCATGCCCCATTTTAGGAATTGATAGCGCGAGGTATTCCGCTTGAACTCCATCTCCATGTTGCGCTGGAACGCATCGGACGTGCTCGAGAAATCGACCTGTACCGAGTGGTCAATGACCAGATCGACCGGCACCAACGGCTCAATGATCGACGTGTCGCGGCCCAAACGCTGGACCGCGGATCGCATTGCCGCCAGATCGACCAACAGTGGTACACCGGTAAAATCCTGCAACAGCACGCGCGCGACTATGAAAGGGATCTCTTCGGTGCGCTCGCCCGTGGCGGTCCAGTTGGCTAGGTTCCGTACGTCAACCTTGCGCACCTTCTTCTCGTCGTAATTACGCAGCACCGATTCCAACACGACGCGAATGCTGACCGGCAACCGCGAGATCGGTCCTACGCCGGCCGCTTCCAATTGCGGCAACGAATAGTATTGCCCGGTCGTACCAGAGCCGGTGCTAAAGGTTTGTAGAGTATCGAATAGATTATGTGGCATTAAAATTTGAACCTGTCCTGTAGGGCGAATTCCGCGCCGGCTGGTTGCGGGCGGTAAAGATGATCGACGGTAAAAGAATCAACGAGTAGCAGCAAACATCAATTCTAAGACTCTTAGTTGAAATCGTCAAATTTGCGCCAAAAACCGAGTCTTTTGAGCACACAGTTAAGAACAATTAGCCGCGGATCTGCGCGGATTAACGCGGATCTGAAAAGAGAAAAGCTGTTCTCTTCGTCATCCCTTCACCCTTTCACCCCTTCACCCGTCTAACTCTTCAGCCAAGCGGCGCTTCGCGCCCGATCGCGACCGAATTGTTTTTTTCGCTCCCTTTGCATTGAAACGATACAATCTGAAAATCGAATTACCCAGCAAAACGCCATTTCCAGGCTTGGCACATGCCGCTAAGGTGACGAAAACGCAATTTGATAATTCACTCATTATCATCGATAACGCAAACGTTCGATTGAATTTGCCAGGTTTAGAAATGATCATCACGATTGAGGTTCCAACCGCGGGTAAACGGCGGTAAAGGCCCTTCGCGATAAGAGGAATCGAGCGGCATTAATTTAGCCCGCCACAAATAAGAAGTCAAGCATAAAACATCGTGTTACACGTGCGACTAGCTCGGCGAAGTGACGCCAACGTGACGCTCCATCCGAACTTCGCGAGCACCATCGCGCGGCCTCAAAGTGAAATGGCCCGTGGCAGTGAAACCACATTTCTCGTAGAGCTTCCGCGCGGGTTCATTGCCGTGCATGACGTCCAGGCGGACCGAGCTTGCTCCCCGTCCTTCCGCCCAATCCAGCACCGCTTTCACCAATGCCCCGGCTGCACCTGATCCGCGGCGTTCTGGATGAACCCACATCGCCATCAGATGCACGACCGCTGGGTCGGTCGAATCGGGAACCCCAGCGGCGATCCCCTGTGGACCGGATCCGGTCTCGAGCACAAAGGTGGCGCTCGGCGATATCCATTTCTGCCAATCAGTTAGAGTGCGGGCTCGCTCACGATCGAGAGTCGATCCAAAAGCCTCGGGGGCATCCGCGAGTGCCTCGATCCGGATCTTGCGTAAAAGGGGCTCGTCTCCGAATTCCGCCCGTCTTATCTGAAAACTCTTTTCGCGCATCTGAAACCCAATCAGAGGGTCAATTCCGTGCAAGTGCCCAGCGTATCCGTTGGTGAGCTAACCCACCCTCTATCGCAGGTGGTACTGACCTCCCCGGCTCCTGACCCCCGGCGCCCGGCCCCCGGCTCTCGGCCCCGGGCTCCTGACCCCGGGCTCCTGACCCCGGCCGCTTCGGCCTACAACCACTTCTTCAGCCACGCATAAAGCTCGGTGTAATAAAATCGCCCGTTCTCGCCTTTGAGGATCCAGTGATTCTCTTCGGGAAATACGATCAGCCGGCCCGGCACCTTCATCCGCTGCAGCGCCGCCCAATTTTCCAGCGATTGATTCAGCGGCACCCGGAAATCGTTTTCGCCGACCGTCACGAGAATGGGAGTCTTGAAATTCTTCGCCATCCGGATCGGATTCTGCTCGGCCCAGGTCTTGGTCGGTTCCCAGGGCGGGCCACCGGCGTTCTTTTCACGGGAATAGATCGAATCGCTGGAACCCCATTGTGATTCCAGGTTCATGCTGCCCGCGTGGGCGACCAGGCATTTGTAACGCGTTGTGGTCGCTTCGAGCCAATTGGCGAGATGCCCGCCATAACTGGCTCCGGCCGCGGCTTGGCGTGAACCGTCGATGAACGGGAATTTCTTGATCGCCTCGTCCGCGGCTTCGTTGATCTCGTTCGCAGGCGTGATAAACGGATCTCCCTGGATATCCTGCGCGAATTTTTCACCGAACCCGGTCGAGCCGGTGTAATTAGTTAACAACACCACATAACCGGGTGCGGCTAGTAAATGATAATTCCACCGTAGGCCCCAATTATCGCGCCATTGGCTGTGCGGGCCGCCGTGCATGACAACCAGCAAAGGGTATTTCTTATTCGGGTCGAAATTCGGCGGGGTGACATACATGTTGTGAATGCGCTTGCCCTTACCCCCCTGACTGGTGAACCAGAAGTGCTGAACCGGCGCCATATCGATCTTCGCCAGAGCGTCCTGATTGAAATCGGTCAAGTATTTCCGGCCGCGGGCGCCAATCGGATCGTCGACCCGGACGATCTCAGGCGGATGGTTTGCGCTGTCCCAATTCAGGAACAGAGCAGAAGTTGACGCCTTGGACGGCACCGCCAGGTTCGTAAAACAGCCTTCGGTCGCCTTGACGGCCATAGCAACGCTGCCGCCCGAAGACGACACCTTATAAACGTTTTCATGACCGGCGTCTTCCGCCGTCAGATAGATCGTCTTACTGTCCGGTGCGATCGCAAACCCGCCCACCGAACCGTCAAAACTCGCGGTCAAAACTCGCGGTTTACCGCCTTCGATCGCCGCTAAGCGGGTCAGGTTGTAGACATTCGGCCCGAACGGTTCATAAACCGCGTAAAGGGTCTTGCCGTCCGGGCTGAAGGTGGGCCGCCCGAAGGTTGCGTTCTCTTTCGTTAATGGTTCCGGTTCGCCGCCTGAAACATTGACGCGATAAAGCTGAATCGTAGTTTCGGCAAACGCCGCCGAAGTGCGGTCGGTGGTGGCAACAAAAACGACAGCGCTTCCATCCGGCGACCAGGTCGCGTCGATATCGTCACTGCCACTGCCGATACGCCCGCCAAAACCCTTTTCGGCTTCCAGCTTGGTTCCCGCCAGCAGGTCTTTGGGCTTCGCGCCGTCGCCGAGTTCCTGAACGACGACATGCGTTTGCATCTCGTCGATCCAACGGTCCCAATTTCGCACCGGGAATGAATCGTAAACGCGGGCTTTGTACTTGCGATCCTTCTTCTCTTTGGCCAGCCGTTTATTATCATCGTCATTCATCGCGCCGGGAAAGACGCTGCTGATGAAGAGGATCGCCTTTCCGTCCGGCCGCCAGCGCGGATTGCGCGC
>JBDSEC010000037.1:0-6269 GCA_039920205.1 Pyrinomonadaceae bacterium | reverse complement strand
GACAAAGTTTAAAGGCCCCGATCCAAGAGACCTTTTGGCAGCAATACGACCATTTTGCGTTGAGCAACTGCTCGATCGATAGCGGTTTCTCGTGCCGCTATACGCCCCGTCCAAATACCGCCACTCCCGAGCTTCACGCCGTCGCTCGTGGTACGGACAACAAACTTTACTTCGCCGTGCGTCGCGACGATGTTTGGTCACCCTACACGGAGCTATGCTGTACGCCCGGACCGCCCCTGCGCATCGAATTTACGACGGATCCGAGCTTGGCTGTTTCCAGTCCCTCGACGGTCGAGATGGCGGCGACCACCGCGAGCGGCGAGATCTACTATGCTCAATATGAAAATGGCTGGAAGAATCGCCGCTTTATACTGCCGCCATCGGGGACAACGTTTCGCGGGAAACCGGCGATTGTTGCGACCGCGCCCGGCCAGGTCGAAATATTCGTCCTGCGGGCGGACAACAAAGTAGTGCATTTGCGCCGGATCAACGGTAATTGGACCACGCCGGTGTTAGCCAATCTTCCCACGACTACCGGATCGATCCCGAATATTACGTTTCTCACTTACCGTGACCCGATCGCCGCGCAGTCCGGCAACAAGATCTTCCTAACCGCGGTCGGCAGCAACAACCGTTTGTTCGGAGCGCTCTATGATCTGGAGACCGGGGCCTGGGCAGCGGGCGCGGCGATCGCTTCGGCGGAAACCGTGAATCACGCACCGGCGCTGGCCTCAAGTGGAGACGGGCGGGTTGATCTGGTTTATGTGGGCGCCAGTGGCAACACTTTTCATCGGCCGTTGACGATCAATGTCGTCAACATAGCGGCGGGAACGGCAGCCACGGGATTCGCTCTTTCTGCCGAGACCATTTTGCCGTCCAGCGTCACGGCCACGCCGGTGTTGGTGGCGTCAGGCTATCGGCAACTCGGGCTCGTCGCCCGCGGAACCGATAATCATCTCTACTACAACCATTTTACCGGACCGCAATCGCCCTCGGGCCTGATCGACGGCCGGACGGTGGCTCAGGGTTGGAGTGGCTGGTCCGATCTGAACGGGAATTTTATTGGCACCGTAAACTTGTCGAACGAGAGCACCGAAGAGTTTGCGCTGACGGGAACCAAGTCGGGAAAGCTAGACCTGATCGCCCGGATCCGCGCCAATACGATCAGTACCGCTTACACGCTTCACCACAACGCCTTCGACGCCGCGGACTACGGCAATCAGGCTTGGAAGACCATCAACTGGCGGGGATATCAGAATGTTGGTTCCCGCCAATTCAACGGCCGGCCGGCTCTGGCCGCGTTGGATGGAAACTTCGGCGCTGCCTTTGTCGGTCAGGGTAGCAATATCTATGAATCGCAATACGGATATGACTTTGCCGGTCTGTTGGGTATACAGGTTTTATCAAATCCCACACCGGTCGATCCCGTTTCGGTCTCGAGCGGCAAAGGGCTGTTGGATCTGATCGTGGTGGGCACAGATCGGAAGTTGAAGCAGGTGCGTTACCTGAACGAAGGGGGACAGCAGTCCGCCATTTTGCCGGGCCAGACGAATCTGACCTTTCAAACGCGGCCGGCAGTTGTCGGATATGGCGACGGGCAGTTGGATGTGGTCGGGGTGACGACCGCCGGCGCTATTTATCACTGGCGATTCATCAATGGCACCTGGCGAAATCCAGTGCTTGTCAGCGGAACGGTCTCGTCCCCAGTGTTGGTAAATACCGGTTCGGGGCAATTGGAACTCTTTGCGGTCGGGGGTGATAACAAACTCTATCGTTGGCGATTTACCGGCGGAGTGTGGGGCAATTGGCAGGGACTACCCAGCGCTTTCACGATCCAGGCTCCAAAGTTTGGGCCAGGATCGGCTGCCACCGCGGGCGATGGCGCCGTTGACCTGGTGGTCGTCTCCAGTCAAGCAGGCGCACCCGTCTATCACCGCTATGTGGAACCGCGCGACGACACGGTATCGCTGCCGGGACAACCCGCCCAAACGTTTCGAAGTATCGGGAGCGGTGCCAACAGTCAGGCATTCATCGGGGTCATCAATAAGACGGAAAAATTCGCCATTGCGGGCGATGTGTCCTCGTCGGACTTTCGTTTCTATACGTTGAATAATTCGACCAACTGGCAAACCACGATGATCAAAGGACGAGGCTTGGGTCTGCAGATCGGCGCAATTGCCGCACTACCCAGCGGCGGGGTTGTGGTAGCTACGGATCTGAACGGCAAGCTCTATTTTCATGACCGCTTGACCGCGGCCGGTCCCCGCTTTGACTTCGTTCCGATCAGAGGACAATCATTTTTTCATTGGCTACCAACTCCGCGTTACCGGCCGACGGTCGCGTCTTTTGGCGGGCAGTAGGGATTTAACCGGAGCTAACAGAGATAACAGCGGAGGGGGATGTGGGGTGGGAGCCATTTCCCTGATTGCGATCCACGCATTTGGACGGCGTTCTCTTCTTCAAGGGTTGTAGAATCGAACGACCGTGCCTTCCTCTGTTATCTCTCGTAGCTCCGGTTGAATGTTTTGAGCGTTACGTACTCGCGATCGGCGCTAGGTTTGGTTACTTATTGCACTACTCCAAGTTAAGTACGGTGACCGGTGAGTTATACCGTTCCCGCCGCTTCCACGTAATAGTACTCAGCACACCGGCCATTGCGCCGGCCACGCTACTCAGGTCCGGATAGATCAGCCCGGTCAATATCCAAGGTGCGTTTGACCAGAAGCCCGCCTTTCGAAATACTAGCTTCAATACCACCATTAGCGTGAGGCCAATGAGGGCAAATGTCGTTGCGCCCACCACGCCGCGCGCGACGGCGTTCAACGGTTGCATACGATGTTCGTTGATCCGTTCGATCACTATTAGGACCAATCCGACACCCGTCATGGTTGCCAGCAACGTCGGGATCGCACCGAAGATAACGGCGAGACCGAACAAGAGGTTTGACCAGTCGTTGATCGAATTATCGATCAGCGCGAAGACTACGATCACCTTGATGATGATGCCGATCAAGGCACCGACCGCGCCCCAACCGAAGCTAGAATTACTGGAGGTTTGTTCCTTTTCTGACATGAAATCACTCTCCTGGCAATTCACTGCGCGCGATGAACTCGGGACTCCTACTGATGGCGATGTCGCCCGAAGGAATTTGACCGGAGATCACAGAGAAAACAGAGTGGGGACGTCCATCCTCCGTTTCGACTAACACGATCGGTACTTACCTCGTCATCGACCGCCTAGCATTTCCGACACTTGCTTGAGGTGTTCATTCCGCCTCACCAAAAAACGCCGCACATAATTCTCTAAATAGACCGCGTCGACGATCCGTCCTAAGATGCCCAGCGGTGACGAGTAATCCACCACGTCCGTCATCATCGTTCGATCACCGCGTTCCGCAAAAAGATGCGTGTGATGCCAATGATGGAAAGCGCCGCGCTGCATTTCATCAACGAACTTATGTGGCCGGTCAAATTCGGTGATCTTCGAGGTCAACCGTTGCCGAATGCCGAGATGCCTTCCCTCCCAGGTTACCGTATCACCCAGCGTGACCATTCCATGCATCACGCCCGCGATCGCACGTTCGTTGGTGAGCCCCATCGACTCCATATGGACATCGATATCGCGCGACAGATCAAAGCAACGTTCGATCGGAGCGTCGATAAGCGTTTCAAGCCTAATTATTGGCATGTTACCTCAGCAAATTTAGCCACAGAGGCCACAGAGAAGAGTTGGGTCATTGAGTGATTGAATCATTGTTTTCGTTTGATTCGAGTCTTGGTTCAGGTTGAGTGTGGGTATTAGCAAGAAATCCTTTCAGCCCAACCGTTGGCATCAATGACTCAATGACTCAATTACCAAATTCTCATTTCCTCTCTGTGTGCTCTGTGTGCTCTGTGGCTAATTTCTTGATTCCTCTTCGTTCATTACCGGAATGGAAATACGAAAGGTAGTGCCGGCGCCATCGTTCGCAATCGCTTCGATCCTCCCGCCGTGCGCCGTCACGATGCCATAGCAAACCGCCAAGCCCAGACCCGTTCCCTGTCCAGCAGATTTCGTCGTATAAAATGGATCGAAGATATGCGTCCGGTGTTCGGGAGCAATGCCGGGGCCTTTGTCGGCCACTTCGATGACCACCTCGTCCGCCACTTCGTCATAGTTAGTGCTGATGCGAAGTTCACCACCTTCGGACATCGCGTCGCGGGCATTTAACAACAGATTCAACATAACCTGCTGAAACTGATCGGCATCCACCGAGACCAGCGGCACGCCGGCGTCAAAGGCCGTGCTCAACCGCAACCGATGGAACTCCTTGTCGAAACTCGCCAATCGAATGCTGGCTTCGACCAATGTTTGAAGATCCTGCTGCGTTCGTTGCGCCGGGCGCGCGCGGGCGAATTCCATCATATCGCGCGTCACCTGCGTTATACGCGTGATCTGCGTTGCGATCAGGCGCAGCATCTCGCGCGTCTCGTCATCGGCGTTCGGGCGCGCCTGCAAGATCTGTATTAATGACGAGATCGACGCCAGCGGATTGTTCACTTCGTGCGCGACGCCGGCCGCCAGTGTTCCCGCGGCGGCCAGCTTTTCGGTACGGATCAACTGCGTATTCAGGTGCCGCAGTTGCTCGATATCGGCCGCCATCTTACGGCTCATCTCGTTGAACGATTCGGCCAGCAAGCCCATTTCGTCATTGGTCCGCAGATCGACCTGCGCGCCATATTCGCCGCCCGCAACTTGAACCGCCGCCAAGGTTATCGCGCGCATTGGCCGCGAGATGGAACGAACGATCAACGCCACCAACAACAGGTTAGGAAACAGTGCCGAGATGATGCTAAAAACTAAATACCGCCGCCAGGCCTCGGGTCCATATCCATTATGAAAACTCCACCAAACGATCGGCACTTGCAACAGCGCAAAGCTAACGATCGCCACGCCCGCGATGGAGATCGCAACCTTGAACGCGATCGGGAACAAGCGGAATTGGTCCAGCGCCGATTGGAACGAGAACAGTTTGAAATTCGATATGGCGTACGCGTAGATGAACGCGCCCGGCAATACAAAAACCGACCCGATCGGCAGCAACCAATAGGCGCCGAAGAGCGGCAAGGCGATATTCGCGACGGTCTTCAGCAAACCCGTGATGATCAGCGACCACAGGATAGCGCCCAATTGCAGACCCTGTTGAGTGCCGCGGTAGTGGCGGTATTTCACGAAAAGTAGGCCGAAACCATACGCGAACAATCCGTAAACATAGACGACCAGGAAATACGCCAATGGCGTCAATTGCACAGAAAACTGCTCGGCCGTGAAGCCCGCGCGTTCCCACATGAACCCTGCCAGCGCCGCCGGGATCAACACCGCACCCGGAGCAAATATTACCGCCGCTCGCCGTACCGGTACCGGATGATTCTCGGGGAAGACCCAGGCAAAAACCACCAGCGAATACTGCATCAAGAGCGCGATGACAAAGCTAGCCCCCACCCACCAACCGGTGCGTCCGTGGGGCGCATAAAATCCCCAAAACACTATGTCCTTAATGGTCCACAGCGCCAGACAAGCGATAAAGATGGCAAAGGTAAAGTGCGGACGGCTGCGCGGCGCGGCCACGAATACATAGAACCCGAGGAGGACCAACAACAGCAACGAAACTATGAGTAAGGGGAGCAGCATCTATAAATAAACAGTAAGCAGTGAGCAGTATGCAGCCAGCAGTTGAATACCGTGTAAGTCGTCAATCCGCGAAACCCGGGATCTGGAATGCCAAGAATGAATGCCGTTATGACCCCCACGATTCCAAACGCCAGCGGTAGCAATTAAATAGCCTCAATCATACCATCGCGCGCGAGAATGTGATGCAGAATGCCAAACTCCTTAAAGCCGGCCAGGCCAGTTGGTAGCGGGTTGCGCATCATCGTGTACTTGAGCCTGGGCAAAGGACTCTCAACCCGGTTCAATTGGCGATCTCTATCGTGATGGCATTAGCATTTGCATTAATCCCAAGACCGAAACCGTGATGGTCGCACTTATACGGACTGCCAGCGGGACCGGGTGGCTGGCTTCGATCATGTCGTTGCGCGCTACTAGCCGGTGTAGAATGCCAAAACTTGTAAAACCGACAACACTGATCGGGATGGCCGCGATGGGTCCGTGCTCGGGGAGGCGTAAAAGTTATCCATGATGTCCCTCTCAGTTGGAATTTGCGACTCGGCGCGAATCGCTACCAGGCTCCGATCAACATGCTTATGGTCGCGGTTAGGCCAATCGCCACC
>JBDSEC010000036.1:0-4007 GCA_039920205.1 Pyrinomonadaceae bacterium | reverse complement strand
ACGCCCAGGGCAAGCCCACGGTAAACAGCGCGGAAGGGATCGCAGCGCTGAGGTTCATGATCGAGATGGGCAAGTTCTCGCCACCGGGCTATGCCAGCTTTAACGCCGACGAGGTTTCCGCGCACCTGTTGCAGGGCACGGCCGCGATGTCGATCAATTGGCCGGCGTGGATCCCGAAATTCGAAGACCCGGCCAAATCCAAGGTCATAGGGAAAGTTGAATTCACCACGATACCGGGCGCAAAGTCCACGGGAACGGCCGAGATCGGCAACTGGCTTTTGGCGATTCCGCGCGATGCCCGCAACGCCGACGCTGCGTTAGATTTCATCACCTGGGCGACCGCGGCGGCACAGATGAAGCAATCGGCGCTGCGTGGCAACCCACCCGCGCGGAAGTCGGTCTTTACCGATCCGGAAATGGTGAAGAAGTTTCCCGCCTATCCGGCGCAGTTGCGGTCGCTGGAGAACTCGCGCCCGCGTCCCCGGACCGCGCAATGGAACGAGATCGAGAATGCGTTCGGCATTTACCTTTCCAAAGCAAATAGTGGACAATTGAGTCCGGAAGACGCCCTTAACCAGGCCAACACCGCGATCGCCGAGATCGTGGCGCGGGCGACACCGGTGTCGGCGGGGAAATGACCTGAAATACCGAAGGATGTTTTATGAATACTCACCCCGTAACCAGTTGGTCGATTCGCGTTGCCATTTTTATCCTGTGCACGGGGATCGTCTTCGCCGTGGGTTCGGAGGTTCATGCGCAATCTTCGCCGGTCCATCCTTGTGGTGCAGAAAAGAGAGTCGCAATTGAAAATATTGTTAGCGCCGGTGTACTAAACAATAAGGCGACCTATTTGCCTACCCCGCTTTATCCTCGCGCTGCACGCGCGGTGCGGGCGTCGGGATATGTAGTTGTGCAAATTACCGTGGACGAGGTGGGCAAAGTTATCTCGGCCGTTATGAAAAGCGGCCATCCGCTTTTCAACGCCTCCGCGCTCCGGGCTGTGCGGGGCGCCAAATTCATGCCAACTAAATTGAATGGTGTGCCGATAAAAGTAACTGGTAAGCTGATCTTTAACTTTACCGCCAGCGGGAAGATACTGCCGGTTAGTCTTTCCAAAGTCGGCTGTTCGGATATCAGTGAGTTCCCCCCGCCTCGGCCGTTCATATTTCGCGGCCCATCAACCTTGGATACCACGCCACCGGCACCGCCCTTCGTAGCCGATGATGACCCCGCACCGACCCCGCCGCCGGCGCCGATCGAAGGCGGCATCTTGAACAGTCACGCGATCTCAATGCCGCGGCCGCCTTATCCTGCCGTGGCCAAGGCCGCCCATGCCTCGGGTTTGGTTACCATAAAGGTGACGATCGATGAAACCGGAAAAGTTGTCGACGCGACCGCGGTGAGCGGCCATCCGCTGCTAAAAGCAGCTGCGCTGGGCGCGGCGCGCGGCGCCAGATTCAACCCTACCCTTATCGAAGGCAAACCCGTCCGCATCAGCGGTGTGCTGCTATACGAGTTTATTGCCGATTGAGTAGATCGAGCGACAACGCCCTGGGGTCAGTGCCACCTGCGATAGCGTTTGGGCAATTAGCGGAACCAAGAAAGATTTTTACAGGAGGCAACGGAGAAAACAGAGGAGGGGATGGTTGACCGAGATCGCGGTCATGCTTGAATTCGAGCCGGTGCGGTCGGCTCGCGGTTGATAACGGACTAGTCAACTTACCCGCTCCGTTCTCTCTGTTATCTCCTGTTATGCTTCCTCGAAATATACTCATTCACCTGTCGCTGATGACTCGTACTTATCGATCATCGTCTAATTCGGGATATGCGCGGTAAACGATCTCAAGTAGATCCACGGCGGTGTTGCCGATCGAGATGCCCACGCCGCGACGGATGGCTTCATATTCTTCGGGGGTACATCGGTCTTCCGTAATGTATAGCAATTCGGTCAATTGCGCGATCGCGTCCAGGGCGTGCGCTTTGATCACGAGGGCGACTTCTTTATCCATGACGGTCGGCCTCGGGTTCAAGAAGGTTCAGACCGTCATCCGGGTTCCCGCGCAGACGTCCCTGCCAAGGATTCGTGCTTTTCAGCGCGGATCTCGCCAAACGCAAGGCACACTGCAATGCCGCATCACTATCTGGACCAAATCCATAAAATCGCCAGTCGACGTCATAACCGCTGATGCGGAAGGGACAGACGACGTCGGTGCCGCCGGGCCGCGGAAACGGTCGGCCGATGAGCACCTTGATTTCGTGGCGAATGCCATCAGCGTCCATCAAATGCAAATGTCGCTCGGCCATGACTTCGCCAACTTCGATCAGCTGCACGTCATTCGCCCAATGATCCAATTCGGGGTACGCCGTGTAGACGTGCTTTAACAATCGTTCATGAATTGTGTTGGCCACGCGCCGTGCGCCCTGTTCGACTTCAGCGTACTCCTCAGTTGTACAACTCGCTTCGCTTGCAACAACCGCCAAGCGCAGAGAGACCAACGCTCTAAGCGAGTGTTCGCGAATATCCATTGCTACGAGTTTATCCATTGACTACGAAGGATCACCTGCTTGCGTGGTCATGTGGCAAAAAAGCAAAGAAAGACATTTACCGGAAGTAACGCAGGAAACAGAGGGTGGGATCGTCGATCGAGAACTCGACCACGATTGACTACAACGCGGCCCAGTTCGATTAGGTTATGTAAATGCGGCCCAAGCTTTTCCCTCTGATTTGTGGGTTAACTCCGGTCAAACGTTCCACTATAAAAAAACTAGCCCACCCGCTATCGCAGGTGACTTCTTATCTTAGAAGTCGAATACTTTGCATGTTGGCTGAACGACGGATTGGTCCGTGATCAGATCGGCAACGCTGTTGAGATAGTTGGCGGTCCGGCTAACGACGATAGTGCCGACCAGGAACCATTGCAGCGTGAAGAGTAGCCAGAATGCGAGCAAGTCAATGCCGTCAGACGGGTTCCCGATCGACGTCGCAAATAAGTACGGTACGAACTGCAGGGTGCGCCAAGTTTGGCAGCAACTGGCCAACATGTGGTTACCGCGGATATCCAATATCACCTCGAACAACCAGCACATCGCCAAGGCGGCCGCCAGCGTGCCGGCGCCACAAGTCAATCTTAATCGGTTTTCATTCTGGACCATTGATTCGGGTTCTAGACTCAATTATGTTTCGATCTGACTCGCGATACAGCGAAACGGAGACCGCGTTGAACTTAAATGCAAAAGCAATGCCAGGCGGATCCGCACGAGAATTTTGTTTTGGGGCGTATCGAAGCAGGAGAGTCGCAGCCAGTTCAGAACGGTTGCTAGGCCGATTATACCCACAAACGGCCTGACGAAATCCACTACTTTTTTCGTGGGAGCCAATGACGATCGGCCGGCGATCGACGGGCGCCCCCTAACCTTCATTCCTGCCGCCGTTTAGAGGCGGTCTTCGACTGCCGGGTCGTGGAACCGAAACAACCGGCGTTCGAAGACCGCCTCTAAACAGGGAAGGGTTAAATGGAAAACCAATGTTAGTATTACGCCCGCATGAATCCCCGCCCTAAACGGTTTTTTCGACCGTCACCCGATCGCGCGCTGCCTTATCTATTGGCGGCGCCGGCGGTCTGCGTACTACTCGCCCTTTCGATATATCCGTTGGTCTATGCCGTACGCGTAAGTCTAACGACCGGCGAAGGTGACGCCGCGCATTGGAGCTTCGCCAATTTCACCCGGCTGGCGGCCGATGGGTTCTTTCTTACCGCCCTCGCGCACACGCTGCTTTACGCGCTGTTCGCGCTTACCTTTGAATTCATTTTGGGTTTGGGTCTTGCATTATTGTTGAACGAACGGATCCACGGCCGGGGATTGTTCCGCGTATCGTTGTTGGCGCCGATGATGATCCCGCCGGTGGTGGTCGGCGTGGTTTGGCGATTGATGTTGAACCCGAATTTCGGCGCGATCAATGGGACGTTGAAAGGCTGGGGGATCGATACGACCGCATTGACCTGGAC
>JBDSEC010000035.1:0-15941 GCA_039920205.1 Pyrinomonadaceae bacterium | reverse complement strand
ACCGGTCAATTTCAGACGTGGATCACGGTGACGGCGCAGACGGGGTCTCCGTTCTTTGCAATTCAAAATCGTCAAACCATACGCGGCCGAACAGCGGGCAAACCTCGGTGGTGCACGGCACTGGTGCGATCCGCAGGATCACTCCGTCGGTTTGCGGTGGCGTCGTGAATTCTAATGTTTCATTCCGCCAGTCGGAACTTCCCGCCGGGATCGGCGCCGATCGCGCCAAAACGCTATTGTCTTCCGCGCGAACTATTTCGATCCGAATCGTCGACTGTCCTTTGATATCTTGTGAACGGACCGAATAACTCAACCGAAAGGTCTTGCTTGACGGAACAACGATCAATTGAGTGATCTCGCGCAAAGGAACAGTACCGTTGGCGTCGAACACAAGCGTCAATGAATTATTTCCCGTGCGAAGTTGTGAGCCATCCAGCGCGATCTGTGGTTGCACGCCCGGTGCGATACGCCAACTGAACAGGTTAGATCCGCCGGTTTCGACGCTCGCCTCAAATCCCGGGTTGTCGACCTGGCTAAATTCGACCTTTGGTCCGATATTCAGATCGTTAGCAACGTTCAGTGCGGCGAAATATCTATGCGCCGAAGATAAGGCGGTCACTAAGGCCTGGCCCAAGGTTGCCGCCTTAAGCTGTTCGTCTGGTTCGAGGCTGCTCCAGAGCCTGTAAGCGTCCGCCACATACCCTCGGTCAAGCAGAAACTGGAAGTATGACAGCCTGATCGCGTGGTGGCGCCCAACTTCGGCCGCAAGCTTTTCAATATCTCCATCGTAATATGAAGTAAATAACTCCAGCACCGGCCGCCGCAATCGGTCCATCGTGATCGCTGCATCCCAAAGCCGGGGCAATGCTTCTGCCTCGTTGCCCTGACGCAGGAAGAAATTCCCGGCCGCCCAATGCGGCATCGAATAGTCGGGTGCCAACTGTTCAGCCCGGCGAAACGCCGTCTCCGCACCGGTCGCATCACCCAATCGCTCGCGTGCCGTCGCCAGCACCATCCAGATCCGGTAATCCTCGGGGGACGTTCGCGCGGCCTGCTCGTACTCAAGCGCGGCGGTCTTTTGTAGTTCTGCCGACAGCGACGCATCGATCGATTTGCCGAAAGAATAGTGAGTTTGCGGATCGCCGGGTGAAAGGCGCACGGCCAGTGCCGACAGGTCGGGATCGGTGCTCTGGGCCAGCGTGCTGCCGGCGCTCCAACGCACGGCAAACCCACAACCAACCAACGCGAATAGGGTGGGAAGCAAAACTAACCACCGCCGGACCAAAGTAGTTAAGGCTACGGTCCGAAGCGGTGGTGGTGTGGTGACCGGTAACATCGAGAGTGATTATGTCTGACCAGGCCCGGCTTGTCACCGGCTCGAGGCACGGCAGAGGCCAGACGTCAGGAAGGGTGCGCCCGGGGCGGGGAAGCCCCGTCAACTGAACAACCACCCCTGGGACCTGCGGTCCCACCACGGGCTAAAGCACCGTGACAATTTACCTTGTCCAAGGAGGGGAGCTTTGTGGCCTACGGCCAGTCTGCACTACTGCTTAATCTTGCCGTTCAGCTTTGCCTTTACCGGCGTGACATCGTCGGTCGGGAGCGACGCCGAAATCGCCCGCTGCCAGGCAGCGCGTGCCTGCTCCAGCTTGCTTTGACCATGATAAATATCGCCCAAATGATCGTTCAGCGTGAACGAGGTCGGGTTCCGTCGCAACGCGTTAGTTAGATAGCGTTCGGCCTCGTCGAACTTGCCCAACTTAAAATAGGCCCAACCCAGGCTATCCAAAAAGGAAGAGTTCTTCGGCTCGGCACGGACGGCGCGTTTGATGAGGTCGAGCGCTTCGGTCAGCCGTTCACCCCGATCCGCGAGGAAATAGCCCAAATTATTCATGGCGGTTGCATTGGTTGGATCGCGCTCCAAGATCTTGCGCAGCGTTTCCTCGGCGCCCTTGGTGTCTTTGGATCGTTCCTGCGCCGAAGCCAGGGTCAACAGGGCAGCCGTGGTAAATCCCGGGTTCGAAGCGGGCGCCTTGTCTAACGCCTCGCGCGCGGCGGCCACCGCTTGCGTGCCCAGTCCGGCCTGCGAATACAGGCCCGAGATCGTCAGCATCAAGATAAAGTCATTCGACGTTGGGGCGCTGTCGCTAGCGGGGGCGAGCTTCGAGCGCAATATAGCGACGCCCTCGGCGACCTTTCCGGTGTCGGTAAGGATCGCCGCTTCTAACCGGGCCAAACCTGGTTCCGTCGGGAATTTTAGGCGTGCCGCGCGAACGGCGGCCAGCGCCTCGCGGAGTTTTCGTTGGTCGCGCAGCAGGGCGACGTTCTGTTCGTCGGCAGTGGAATCCCCGGGGCCGAACAGCCGGCGCAGGCGTTCGATAGATTGCGCGGCTTCCGCATATTTACCGGCGCTTTTTTGAGCGGCGATTATTCGCGGGATCAACTCGCCGGCCATCTCGCGATCAGAATCCGACGCCAGCGGCGCATCGCCGATCCCGGCCCGTTGAAGCAACTCGCCGTACACCGCGATCGCTCCGTCATAATTACCGGCGTCGAGATAGATCTCGGTTAGGTTTTCTCGCAGGAGCCACGATTCCTGATTGTCTTCTTCCTTATCAACGCGGGCCAAGCCAGATCGCAAGGTCGCCACCGCATCATCCACTTTGCCTGCACGCGCCTGGGTCGCCGCCAAAACGCGCAACAGGCCGAGACCGTCGGGCGAAGTCGCTACCAAGCGTTTCAATTCACTAACGATCGCATCCGTGCCCATTCCCGATTCGTCGATCGCCGCCTGGAGCAGGTCTACATATTCGCCATTTTTTGAATCAAGCGTGATCGCGCGAATGATCGGGGTGATCGCGGCGGCCGGATCGCCCGATTTGATCAACGTTGCGCCTAACCGCGCAAACGCGGCATCGGTCGAAAGCTCGTGTTTCGGTACGACCGCGGAATAGAAACGGCCGTCCATTGTTTCGGGAGCCGCGCTCCACCGTTGCATCGCGTTCAAGGCTTCTTCTGTCCGTCCGGCCTGATCGTAAAATTCGCTGAGCAGCGCCCAGCCTTCCGTATCGGTCGTACTTAAACGCGTCACTTGCCGCAACTCTTCGATCGCCTTCGCCGCGATCGTTTCGTCAACCTTCTTCCGGCCCAATCCGCTTTGCAAAGAATAGATCCGCGACAGCAAGCGATGAGCGCCCAAGTTATCCGGATTCGCCGCGGCGGCGCGGGTGGCCAACCGTTCCGCTTCGGCCCAATCGGTCGGCGGAAAATAGAACGCTAACTCGGCACGCAGGGTTAGTGCTTCGGCCAGTTTCGGGTCGAGCAAGATCGCCTGGTCCAGCGTTTTGCGCATCAGCGCCAAGGTTCGATTTACAACGAGGTCGTTATTCGACCGGCGCAACGTGAAATATTGACGCTGGGCTTCCAAAAGTTTGGCATAGGCGGCCGCGCGGCGTTCGCGAGGATCGTCCGGGACCTTCATCACCGGTTCATCAACCACAACCGGTCCGGACGGTCCCGACCTGGGTGCTGGCGGTTTTGGCGGTGGGTCCTCCTGTGCGCGGACCGCGAGGGGTTGCAACAAGATCGCTAGGGCGAGGAGCATCGAAACTTTAACGAAAACTTTAAACATCCAAAAACCTTTCGACGGGTAATGCTAGCTAAACGCTGAGCTTTTGTTCCACGGCTTGCGTCACGCGTTGCCAAGCATTTTTCTGCGGGAACGAATAAAGCATAACGATCACCGAAATGGCACCGGCGCGCAGCATATCGAATTTGTTGCCGGACGCGATCATGATCACAAATCCGATCAGGGCGATGCCGATCCCGATCAACGCCAATTGAACGGTGGTGGCTTGCAAACTTCGCAACAACCCCGAGGTACCACGTAAGATGCCGATATCGCGCAAACGATCGCCCGCGAACATAAAACGCCGGTAAACAAAGGCACCCAGCCCGCACACCATGATCACGATCCACAAGGCGAGGGGAAGTTTCGGATTGCCCGGCCGATAAAGCGATTCGCCGCGGAAATAGGCAAAGCCGGTCAGGGCGACCGCCAATCCAACCCCGGCGCCAATGGATGCCGCGGCGGCGCGATAACGCGAGTTCAACTCGGTCTGCAAAATCGAATTCGTGGACATCGTCAGGAAACCTGGATCAGAGCAAGATCGTAAAGAACGGGCCAGCAATTTGATACTAACATTCGCATTTCCGGAGGGGCAAACCTTTCGCCCGCTCAAAACAAAGATACCGCATGTGGACCGCTAAATGGGCGGCCCGCATACGGCATCAAGTCGTGGCCCGGTTCTCGGCTATACCTACGGGTTCGTAGAAACGGGGGTTACGGTCGTCGATTGTGTCGGCGGCACCGTACGACGGGTGCGCGGTGCCGTCGGCATCCGATTGTCCGGCAATTGACCCTGATTCTCGACCGCTACATCGATCGGATCTTTCTGGCCCTCTTCCAGATCGCGCCAGATTAGCACGCCGTTCTTATCGACGGACAGTGGTTGAAAGCCAAAAACCTCCTTCATGATTCGACCAGTTATGCCGTCTTTTTCCAGCGCCGGGCGGGCCTTACCTTCTTCCGAGGGCTCGGGAATGGCGGCGCCGATGATCTTCAATTGTTCGACCGCCTTTTCGTAATAATCGCCATTCGGATAATCGCGCACGATCCGTTGGAAATACTTGGCCGCTTCGTCCGTCTCTTCTTCCTGCATGTAGGTAACGGCTTCGCGGAACAGCACCTCGTCCAACTGCGAGAAATTCGGGTAATTGTCGATGATGAAACGATAACGCCACTGCGCACCCTTCAAACCGCCGCCGCCGCGCTGCGACTTAAGATAATACTGGTCGCCGATCGCCTTATTGTTCATCGCCAGGTTCTCTTGCACCTCGCGCAAGCGCATATCTACATCGGGCCGCAGGGTAGTTTGCGGGTAATTTTGCAAGAGCACTTTTAGGCGCTGCTCGGCCTTGCGCGAATGGGTCGAATCCAATCCCGGAATATTCATCTGACGCATTTCCGATTCAGCCACTTTCAACATCACGCGTTCGGCCAAAGTATCAGTGGGGAAAAAGGTCAACCAGTCTTGATAGGCCGCGCCCGCTTGGATCAGTGCGCTGGTGGTGCCTTCCAGATAGAACGTATCGGCGATGGCCAACTTGGCGAACGGCAGATAGTTCGAATCGGGGTAGGCGGTAATGATGGTGTTGTATAACAAGCGGGCGACGTCCAAATGGCCTTTACGTACCTGCTTGGTGCCTTCCTCGAACAGAACCCGGTCACGGCCGGCCACCACCGAACCGGTCAGATCTTCATATTCTTCGGCGTCGCTACCCCCGCCGAATATGCCGAGGAACTTGCCTTTTTTCTTTTTCTTCTTAGGAGTATCCGAGGCGGTTCCCACCCGGGCGCTGGCCGTGTCGCGAAGTCCGGCATCCACGCGGCTGGTCAAGTCAGGCTGCGCGGCTTCGATCTTGGTTAGATCTTCCGTATCAAAGCGCTCAGCACGGTCAACCTTTGCCCGCAAACTATTAACTTCCGAGATAGTCGCTTTTACTTCCTTCTCCAATCCGGCAAGACGCGAGCGAGCGCTATCTTTCGACTCGTCTTTGTCGGCCTTGGGCAGCGAGGCGAGAGCACTGTTCAATTGGGTCCGCAAACTATCAAGCTGCGAGCGCAACAGGTCCAGCCGCTGCGCCGGCGTCAAGGTACCACCCTGTTGGGCAACCGCGGTCCCGGCTATCCCCAGCCCAAGAGAAATCAACAAAAGTAATGTAATAGATTTACGAACGAACATTATGAAACCTCCAACGTAAAGGCGAACCAGACGCGCCGTAGAATTAACTTTCAATTCGCGGCTGGCTTAGATCCCAGCTCTTCGGACTGTACCCGCGCTAACGCGGCCTGGCGCAGATCGCGCACCGCTTGACCCGGGTCGGGAGAATGAAAAACCGCCGAACCGGCCACGATGATCTCGGCTCCCGCGCCCGCGATCTCGGCAATATTATGACGGTCAATACCGCCGTCGATCTCGATCCGCGTGGCTAACCGTTTTTCATCGATCATGCGACGTAGGCGGCGAACCTTATCCAACGACGTTGCGATGAATTTCTGTCCGCCGAATCCGGGATTGACCGACATCAACAAAATATAGTCCGCATAGGGCAGGATCTCTTCCAGATCCACCAGCGGAGTCGCCGGATTGATGGCCACACCCGCCTGCGCACCAGCTTCCTTGATCGCGGCCACGGTTCGATGCAAATGAACATCGGCCTCGACATGGACCGATACCATATTTGCGCCGGCGGCAACGAAACGCGGTGCATACGTGCCCGGGTCCGAGATCATCAGATGCGTATCGATCGTCAATTTGGTCGCCCGCCGCAACGATTCGACCACCGGCAGACCGATCGTGATGTTCGGCACGAAATGACCATCCATTACATCAACATGTAGCAAACCGGCTCCACCCTTGGTCACGGCTTCGATCTCTTCACCTAAGCGCGAGAAATCGGCGGACAAAATAGAAGGAGCGATCTCGATCATACAAATACAGGATCGGGAGAACAATTACGGATTACGACGATTACTATTTACTATGCGGTCGCGACCCTGGTCGTTGGCCGGTTTATTGGCCGGCTTATTAGCGGGCTTGTTCGCCGGTGCCGAATTGCGATTCGCCGGCGTATTGCCATTCTTGTTGCCGGCGCCATTGCCATTATTAGCGTTGCGACTATTGGCGTTCTTATTGGAGTTGCCGTTATTCGCATTGCGGTTGTTCGCGTTGCGATTATTCGCGTTGTTCGCGTTATTGGCGTTGTTCGTATTTTTATTCTTGTTCTTGTTGGCCTTGTTCGCGTTCGCGTTATTCTGGTTGGCCGGGACGTTTGCGTTCGAATTGTTCGCGTTATTCGAATTCTGATTTGCGTCCGGCGTCTCGCTCGCCACCGGAACGGACGTTTCACCTTCGTTCGCGCTCGATCGGCTGATCACCACGGCCACGGTCTGACCGGATTTGATGATCTCGCCGGCGTGCGGAGACTGGTCCAGGATCGTGTTTGGCTTAACGTCGGCGCTATACCGGGTGGCGCGCCGGCGAATATTCAACCCGTCCTTCTCCAATTCGGCCTCGCCGTCGCCGACATCCTTGCCCACGATGTTGGGAACCGAGACTTCCGGACTGTACAAACTTTGTTTTAGCGTCCAGAAAAAACCGGCGACGAAAGCGGCGCCTATCAGCACGATGATCAATAACTTGCCGATGGCTGAAAGCGTTGCTTTTGCTATACTCACGTTCGAGAATTTCCCCGGTTATTTGCGCTTGAAATCCCTGGATAGGTTAAACGGCAAAGTCTAGCATCCGGCCTAATGGCACGGCAAGCAGGCCAAACCGTCTAATTGGGTTCAAATCGACTTCGATTATCAAAGATCCCTCATTGATTGCAATGAAATACGTAATAAATTTGGCCTTTTGTCCTTCAACGGCGCATTTGACGTGAAATAGCACTAAACAATTTCGGCTAAATAAACGTTTCCAATATTATGTTCTGCCCTAAATGCGGCAAAGCCGATCAAGCGTCCGAAACCTATTGCCGCCACTGTGGCGTTTTTCTGCCAAATTTGGCCAAGTTGTTCAAGTCCGAAACGCCGCCGGCCGAACATTTTAAAAGCAATACCGTGCTGGCGGTCCTGACCATTGTGGCCAGTTTTACCTTGGCGGCATTGCTTTATGCCGTGCTCGGTTTTCAACCAAATACGCATCCGTTGATCTACGTCGCCGCGAGTTTTTTTGTCGCCATTGGCGGTTGGCAAATTCAAACCCTGATCCGGACACTAATGCTTAAAAAGCAATTCGAACGACGGGTTCCACTTGCGGGCATCGCCACTATTAATGTCATCGAGAGTCTAATGTCATCGAGAGTCGTCCGACCGGAAGAATGCTGGAACCGGCCGACCTGATGGATGCTGTTCCAACTAGCGTTACGGAGAACACCACCCGAGGCCTACCAGAAACGTATCAAAGACCTTCGATCGAGCGCTGACCCGGAATTGGGGATCGGTTCAACGGATGCGCTTCATCGCCGCCACAAAAAAGCCTTCGGTTCCGTGTTTATCGGGCCAAAATCGCGCCTGAAAGGGTGCCGCTTCAACTAGATCAGGCGGGTTTTCCGACTCTTCGATGATCTCTCGCAGATCCACGCCCGCAAAATCCGGTGAATTCTCCAGAAAAGACCGCACCACAAATTCATTCTCGTCCGGCTCGATCGAACAGGTTGAATAGATCAACAAACCCGTCGGTTTTACCATCCGGGCGGCATTCGCCAAGATCCGGCCCTGTTTTTGCGCCAATTCTTCAATATCTGTGGGTGAGATGCGCCAGCGAATTTCGGGGTTGCGCCGAAGTGTGCCGGTACCCGAACAGGGGGCATCGACCAACACCGTGGAAAACGCTGCCTCACGGAAGGGAAGCGAGACCTCGGCATTGTAGAGTAGCCCGGCGATATTCGTTGTTCCGGTCCGTTTCGCGGACGCGATGGCCGAGCGAATCCGGCGTTTATGCAGGTCGCCGGCGATCACAAATCCCGCGGGCGCCAATCGGTCGGCGATCAAGGTAGCCTTGCTTCCGGGTGCGGCGCACGCATCGAGAAAAAGATCCCCATTCGCCAACGAACGAAAACTGGCGCCGGCCAGATTCGCAACCCATTGCGAGGCTTCGTCCTGTAAATAGATCTCGCCGCGGCGGGTCAACTCGCGCAGTCCATTGGCGCCGTCAAAGGCCAGCCAAGCGTCGCGAGTGATGTCCGACGGATGCAAATTCATGCCTTGCCCGCGCAACTCAGCGAGCAGAGTTCGCTGGTCGGTGGCCAGATGCGTAAAGCGGAACGCGACCAATGGATTGCGATTATTGGCCAGAGCCAGGGTTCGGGCTTTTTCTAGTCCGAAGGTGTTGATCCATCGTTGGAGCAACCAAACCGGATGCGACATTTCGACCGAGAGTCGTTCGATCGGATCAGTCATTCCAGCCGCCGGGTCGAACTCCGGCTCGCGAATGGCCCGCCGCAATACGGCGTTGACCAAACCGGTCGCCGATCGCTTGCGCGCGCGGTGCATTAGGTTGACCGACTCATTTACCGCGGCCGATTCCGGGATCCGTGACAAGAATCGCAGTTGCAGCAATCCCATACGCAGCGCCCGCATCACGGGCGGATCGATCTTGTCCAACGGCCGGCCCGAAAAATGCGCGATGGCTGCGTCCAGCCACGATCGCCACCGAACCGAACCCAAAACCAATTCGTAAGTAAGTGAGCGATCGAGCGGGCTTAGTTTAAGGTGTTCGTCAGCTAACAAGATCGAAGCGTAGGCACCGTCCTCTTCGACCCGGGTGAGAATATCAAATGCTGCCGCCCGCGCCGGCGACACCTGACCACCCGTCGGGTTGGGAGTTCCGCGGCCGACGTTTGGAGTTCCGCCTTTAGGCGGCTGCTTTTGCGTTACGCCGCTGGCGTTTTGCGTACCGCCTTTAGGCGGCTCGGAAGTCGTTTTACGGACGATCCGCACACCTCGCGCGCCGCCGCCCGTCGGCTTTTTTTCTCCCACACTCATCCGAGCCTCGTTCCCACCGCCATCCGCGCACCGTTAAGAAAGTCACGTACCGGCAAACGCCGTTTGCCTTCGGGTTGAACCTCCAACAATCGAAGAGCGGTGTCGTCACCGCCGGCCACGATCAACTCGTCACCTTGGGCCGACAAAATCTCGCCTGGTTGTGCCGTTCCGCCCGCCGTCTCGGCGATAGCCGCGCGCCAGACGACCAGACGTTGACCATTCAACGTGGTGAAAGCACCCGGCCAGGGCTGCCATCCGCGCACGCGCCATTCGATGGCCGCGGCGGGCATTGACCAGTCGATCAACCCGTCTTCGCGCTTAAGGATCGGCGCAAAGGTCGCGACGTCATTGTCTTGCGGTCGCGGGATGATCTGGTCCAACTGCGACAACGTGTCGCTCAATAATTCCGCCCCGGTCTCGCTCAACCGCGCCATCAATTCAGGCGCAGTTTCTTCCGGCCGGATCTTGGTCGCGCTTTGTAGCAATATCGCGCCCGTATCCAGACCAGCGTCCATACACATAGTAGTCACGCCGGTTTCGGACTCGCCATTCACCATCGCCCAATTGACCGGTGCGGCGCCCCGATACTTGGGCAACAGTGAAAAATGCACATTAATGCATCCGCGCTTCGGCGCGTTCAAATAATCGACCGACAGGATCCGACCATAGGCCACTACGATCGCTGCGTCTGCTTGGTGCGAACGGAACCGATCGAGTGATTCGGGTATCTTCAATTTGAAGGGCTGAAAGACCGGTAGATCGTGGGCCAGCGCGAGCTCTTTGACGGCTGACACCTTCAGCTTACCGCCGCGGCCCGCGGGACGGTCCGGCTGCGTCCACACGTCAACCACTTCGTGCCCGTCGGCCAATAGGCGGCTAAGCGTGGGAACGGCCGCCGCCGGTGTGCCCAGGAAGATCAATCTCATAACAAAGTCAGAAACGGAAGCAGTAGCGACTGGTCGTTTCCTGTCAGAACCGGAAGCGGTAGCAACGGGTTCTTATTCGGTCGCGGATCGTCAAATTCAAACCGCTACGTTGTTCCAAACACAATAACGCCCGTGAAACGATCACACGTTTCACGGGCGTCGAGTAGGTCTAGTTGGCCGCGCCTTTTTCCGCCGAACGTGTCGCGCCCAACTTCACCGACGAGAGCTTGGCTTGCATAAAGAGCAACAAGTAATCGCGGCCACCGGCCTTGGAATCGGTGCCCGACATGTTAAAGCCGCCGAACGGATGCACCCCAACCAAAGCGCCGGTGCATTTGCGGTTAAAGTAAAGATTCCCCACATGGAAATCACGCCGCGCGCGTTCGATCTTGGCTTCGTCCGAAGTGTAGAGCGCGCCGGTCAAACCAAATTCCGTATCGTTGGCGATCTCTATCGCGTGATCGAAATCGTTCGCGCGGATCACCCCCAAAACAGGGCCGAAGATCTCTTCCTGCTCAATGGTATCGCCCGGTTTTACATCGGCGATCACGGTCGGTTCGATAAAGTAACCCTGCTCGCCATCCGAACCGCCGCCGGCGACGACACGACCGCCATCGGCCTTGGCTTTCTCGATATAACCGTTGATCGAATCGAACGCTTTTTTATTGATCACGGCCGACATGCCGGTCGATCCGTCGGTCGGGTCGCCCATTTTGATCTTCTCGGTTCCCGCGACGATCTTTTCCAACACCGTGTCATAGACATCGGTGTGAATGATCGCGCGCGAACAAGCCGAGCATTTCTGGCCCTGAAATCCGAACGCCGCCTGCACGATGCCGTTCGCGGCGTCGTCCAGATCTGCATCCGCATCGACCACGATGGCGTCCTTGCCGCCCATCTCGGCCACGACGCGTTTGATCCAGATCTGTCCGGGCTGGGCCTTGGCCGCACGTTCGTTGACGCGCAATCCAACTTCTTTGGAGCCAGTAAAGGCCACAAAACGGGTCAGCGGATGATCCACGACCACATCGCCGACCTCGGCGCCCGAGCCGGTCATGAAGTTGACCACGCCGGCGGGCAGGCCGGCTTCTTCAAGTAAAGCAAAAAACTTATAAGCGATGGTCGGCGCGTCCGATGACGGCTTTAACACCACCGTGTTGCCGGTCACGACCGCCGCGACCGTCATGCCCGCCATGATCGCCAGCGGGAAATTCCAGGGCGGCACGACCACGCCGACGCCCAGACCGATGTATTGCAGCCGATTGTCTTCGCCCGGCAACGGGGTCACCGGTTGGCCATCGGCATAGCGCAACATCTCGCGCGCATAAAAATCGCAGAAGTCGATCGCTTCGGCGGTGTCGCCATCGGCCTCGGCCCAGGTCTTGCCTACTTCGAAGATCATCATGGCCGAAAATTCGTGCTTGCGTTGACGCAACAGGTCCGTGACTTTGAAGAGCAGATCGACGCGTTCCTGAACGGGAGTGTTCTTCCAGGTTTGAAACGTCAGATGAGCTTGCTGCACAGCCTGCGCGGCCTGTTCAGGCGTGGCCTTTTGAAAAGTACCAACCACCTGCGTCTTCCGCGCCGGGTTATAGCTCACCAATTTGCCCGCGCCGGTGATGCGTTCGCCCGCGATGACCAGCGGGTACTCTTGGCCCAACTCGCCCTCGACTTTTTCTAAGGCCGCGCGCATGGCCGCGGCATTGGCTTCCGTACTGAAATCAGTAAATGGTTCGTTCTTAAATTCGGTAGTCATTTTTACTCCAAGATATATGATTCAAATATGGCGGTCGTCATTCAACTGGGGCCGATCGGACGACCGATCACGATGGCCTTAATCCCATTTTCCTTCGCGCTGCAAACGGCGGATGCGGCGCTTTACCACCTCGCGTTTCAGCGGGCTGGTCTTATCTAGAAAAACAATTCCGTCGCAGTGGTCGGTTTCATGCAGCAGGCAGCGCGCCGCGAGTTCGGTGCCATCCAACTCGAATCGGTCCCCGTTCACATCGTGCGCCCGAACTACTGCGCGCAACGAGCGTTTCACATTAAAGAAGATCCCGGGAAACGAAAGACAACCCTCTTGATCGACCTGGTCACCCTCGATCATCACTACTTCGGGATTGATCAAGGCGATCTTCTGTTCCGGGTCGCGGCCGCCCGAACAGTCCATGACAAACAAGCGTTGCGAAACGCCAACTTGCGGCGCGGCCAGACCGACGCCGGGGGCGGCATACATGGTCTCGAACATATTCGAGACCAGGGTTTTGAGGTTACCGTCGAACACCGTGACGGGTTCAGCCGGTGCCAACAGTATCGGTGCCGGCCAATGAAATATCTCTAAAAGCGCCATGAATAATTCCGTAGTAAAGTTTGCTCGCGGTACCCGACGGCGGCGTCGGGAAGCGCTTCACAAACCTTAATTCTACGACAAACTGGTGCGCCCCACCAACCTTGGCTAGCCGCGTCCGG
Source organism: Pyrinomonadaceae bacterium (assembly GCA_039920205.1). GTDB lineage: Bacteria > Acidobacteriota > Blastocatellia > Pyrinomonadales > Pyrinomonadaceae > JBDSEC01. The sequence continues at coordinate 2,936 of JBDSEC010000035.1, read as the reverse complement.
GTTGGGTCAAATTGCTCCGCACAAAAACCGCGTGATATATTCTCTTTCCGCAATCATTTTACCGAGTTTGGCTCAAAGGAAAATCGTTTAATGTCCGGACACTCGAAGTGGCACACAATTAAGCACAAAAAAGGCGCGCTCGATGCCAAGCGCGGCAAGATGTTCACCAAAATGATCAAAGAGATCACCGTCGCGGCCCGTACGGGCGGCGGCGATCCGGATGCCAACGCGCGGCTGCGCAAGGCGATCTTGGACGCCAAGGGCGGTAATATGCCCAACGACACTATCGATCGGGCCGTCAAGCGCGGCAGCGGCGAATTGGAGGGCGTCAATTATGACGAGATCACCTATGAAGGGTACGGACCCGGCGGCGTGGCCATGTTGATCGAATCGATGACCGACAACCGCAACCGCACCGTGGCCGAGATCCGTCATGCGTTTTCCAAGAACGGCGGAAACATGGGCGAGGCCGGTTCAGTCGGTTGGTTGTTCGATAAGAAGGGCTATATCGTGGTAGAAAAGGCCGCCAAGTCCGAAGACGAGCTGTTCGAGATCGTCACTGAGGCGGGTGCGGAAGACTTGCGCGAGGACGGCGACAACTACGAAGTGATCACCAGTCCCGACGAGTTCGATGCGGTGGTCGCTGCTTTGGCTAAAGCCGGGGTGGAAACGGCCGTGGCCGAAGTAACCCGGATCCCGCAGACTTACGTCCATCTGGATGGTAATGACGCCAAGTTGATGCTGAAACTTTACGAAGCGATCGACGATCACGACGACGTGCAGAAGGTGTACGCGAATTTTGATATTGATGACGCCGATATGGAATAGCTACTGGGCAGCGCAATATTGGTCCTATATTCTTAACCATGAAAGTTCTCGGCATTGATCCCGGCAGCCAAACCACCGGTTGGGGCCTGGTCGAAGGCGCGGGCGTCCGGTATCGCCTGATCGCCTACGGTACGGTCAAAGCGTCGTCGAAGGAACGGTTTGGAGCGCGCCTGTTGAAGATCAGCGATGGCATCAGCGCCATTATCGAAGAATATAGGCCGGATGCGTTCTCGATCGAAGAGGCGTTCTATGCCGCCAACGTGAAGGTCGCGTTGAAACTGGGCCAAGTTCGCGGCGTTGCCTTGCTGGCGGCGGAACGCGCTGGTCTGGATGTGTTTGAATACGCGCCGCGCCTTATCAAACAGACCGTGGTCGGTTACGGTAACGCCGAAAAGCATCAGGTCGGCGAGATGGTGCGCGTCTTGTTGCGGATGACCGCAACGCCAGAACCGCACGATGCTGCCGATGCATTGGCCATCGCGATCTGTCACTTTCACCACGCTGGAACTCAACAGAGAATATTGGCGGCGGAAGCAAAGATCGCGCGGCGGTGATCGCGATAGTCACGGGTACGAGGTCGGTACCCCCTGCGGTAGCGGGTGGCTCGTTTCGTAAGTAAGAATTTTACCGGAGGTAACAGAGAAAACGGAGAGAGGTTGTTCACCCGTAGTTGCTCGGCCTGCCTCACTCGGACCAGGTTCAACTTTACCCTCATGCTGAAATTGATTGAGCATTGACTCACTCTGTTCTCTCTGTTATCTCCGGTGAAATTCCTAGCGGTTTTTGCTAGGAAGCCACCCGCTACCGCAGGTGGTACTGACTTCACATCACAAAGACCGCTTCCTATGGGGGGTTCCAAATGCATTCGTCCCGAGCATTTCAATTGTGGGCTATCACCTTGATTTGTTTTTTCGCCTTGATCGTCGCAACGCCGGCCTTCGCTCAAAAACGCCGGGGTGGCCCTACGCGCGCGGTCGTGGTCGACGAACGCCTTTCCGTCCTGCGCGATACGCCGGACCTCAACGGCAAGTTCGTGCGGCGGATCAGCCGCGGCGATGACCTTTACGTACTGGGTATGAAGACCAGTGCCGATGGGATCAATTTCTATCGCGTTCGTGTGACCAGCCGTAGCAGCGGATGGCTGCAAAGCGACGCGGTCGTTTCGACCGTCCGAAGTGGCGACGATCAACGACTTTGGAAATTGGTCCAAGCCTCCGAAGGGTTTGACCGCATCAGCCGCGCGCAAACATTTCTGGAGTTATTCACGGCCTCGCCATTGCGACCGACCGTACTGTTGGCCTTGGGCGACGCCGCCGAAGAAATGGCTGGCCGCGTGACCAAAGAAGCCCAACGCCGCTTGAGCCCGGACGAGATTGCGAAGGGAACGGCGCCGGAGTTTAGCTACTATCAAAACTTTGCCGGGTTGGACCGGTATCAGCGCCGGAACATCGGGTTTCGCTTTGACCGGATCAAAAAGGAATTTCACTACAACGGCGCCGCGTGGAGCGAGTTGATCAAGAAATATCCACAGAGCCCAGAAACCGAGCAAGCGCGGCAACGTCTATCGGGTTCAGTAGGGCCGGCGAAGTAAGGGCGCAAAACGTCGTGTCCCTCAAACGTGAAATAAGCGATTGATCCAATGGTTTATCTTGCGCCCTTACTGCGAACGGGCTTCCGCATTCAAGTCCGACGTCCGAAGGCAGACTACGACTCTAATCTAGTGACGCGCGGAAAACGTTGTCCAGCTTTCCTGCCGTTGACCTCACGGAAGCTGAATTAGAATTCGCGTCAACGGTGTTTACGCTTACTTTTTCTCCCTTATTCCACCTGCCGATCAGCCGGTTGGCGGCAAAATAATATGTTTGTTCGGCCGGGGGTTCGTCGTCCGTCCGTGATTGCGCAAAGATGAGTTGCTCGTGCCGGTTAAAAGTATACGATTCAAATTCCTGCTGGTCTGAACGGTTGGTAAAGACCGTGACCTTTAGTAGCCGGCTCGGATAAGGGTCTTTTTCGCGGTCGCCATAGGTGTAATAGAAAGTTATGACCCGGCGGTAAGTACCCACCGCCGGCCAGGGGTTATCGCGCTGGTTGACCACTAGCTCGTTACG
>JBDSEC010000034.1:0-2547 GCA_039920205.1 Pyrinomonadaceae bacterium | reverse complement strand
GGTCTCAACCTCTACAACGTGTTGCGCGGCTTGCCGATCGCGTTGACGACGCATAACGTTGGAAATGTTGATTCTATTGGTAACGCAATTTTTCTTGCGGGTTCACACCGTATCGCTTGTCCACATTCAACGTTTATGTTTCACGGAGTCGGAATTGACGTGGCGGGCGGCGGCAGGCTGGAGGAAAAAATTTTGCGGGAGCGGTTAGATGGAATCTTGAGCGATCAAAAGCGAATCGGTTCCATACTGACCGAGCGTACCAGTCTTAACGCTGATCAAGTCGGAGAGCTCTTCCGTGAAGCCCAAACCAAAGACGCGACATTTGCCGTTGGCTGTGGGATCGTTGATGAGATTCGCGACGTCCAGATCCCGGCGGGCAGTCCCGTAGTCACGCTTGTATTCCAGCGATAAGGCATCCATTTGGTTTGTATTTGTGAATAGGTCCATTCTGTGATTGTAGTCACAGTATGAACCTATTGGCAATGTTAACCCTGCTAGGATTTCCCGCCGATAATTCAGTCGCCGGTCGGAAACGCGCCCTTATGCGTTTTGCGGGCGACCGCCAGATACCGCACATCGTCGCCATCGGCCAGGTATTGCGCCGTACCGTACCGCGCCATCGTCGCAAAGTGCGGCAACACCGCTAATACCAACCCGATCGCGGCGCACAGTATCAACGCGCGATAGTCGCCGCGGGACCAGGGCTTATTTTGGACTTCGTTTTCCGCGTGGGCCATTATGGAAAGTCGTAGCGAGCGAATTGAATGCGCGAAAGGCGCATGAATGCTAATCGGAACAGCTCTCACCACCGAGGCCACAGAGAGCGCAGAGGGGAAATTCAAGATCAGGTCATTGATTCATTGTCGCAAACAAAGCTCAGTTTCGATTAACCGGCCATGAGGGTCAAAACCATACTTCGTTCATGACAGTGACCCAATGAATCAATGACCAAATTCCTATTTCTCTCTGTGCTCTCTGCGCGCTCCGTGGTGACAAATTCCTAAACGTCTTCTTCCTCGAACGGGCCGGCGTAATCCGCGGGTAGCGTCTCCCCCGGGTCAGTGTCATCGTCCAACTTGGGCCAGATGACCGACGCCACCACCGAGGTAATCAGAGCCAGCGCCACCACGCCCAACGAAACTGTGATCGGAATATGGTCGAACTTGGCCAGGAACGCCGCGATGCTGTTCATTCCCAACTTCTGGAGCCCCAGCACCAATCCGTGCACCACCAGCGGCAGCACCATCTTGACGCCGATAAAGGTCAAGACGAACGCCAAGCCGGCCTTCAGGTAATGGAATTTTTCGATCACGCCGGCCAACAAAAAGAAGAGCGTGCGCAGACCCATGATGGCGAACACGTTCGACGTGTAAACGATGAACCGGTCGGTCGTCACGCCAAAGATCGCGGGGATGGAATCGACGGCAAAGACCAGGTCGGTCACCTCGACGATGACCAACACCAACAGCAACAGCGTTCCCACGCGCTTGCCGTTCACTTTGGTAAAGAAGTGGTCGCCTTCGTAATGGCGCGTGATCGGAACAAAGCGCGTGACCAGGCGGACGATCGGGTTATGCTCGGGCTCGATCTCGGTCTCTTGCTCGCCGAACATCTTAACGCCGGTATAGACCAAGAAGGCGCCAAAGACATAGATCATCCAACTGAAATTCTCGATCAACGTCGCGCCCAACAGGATCATGATCACGCGCATGACCAGCGCCCCGATCACGCCCCAGAACAACACGCGATGTTGATATTTGGCGGGTACTTGGAAATAGGAAAAGACCAACAGAAAGACGAATAGATTATCGACCGAGAGGGATAGTTCGATGATATAGCCGGCCAGGAATTCGAACCCCTTGGTGGTGCCGCTGGTAAAAAAAACGACGACGGCAAAACCTAGCGCCAGGCTAACCCAAACCGCGCTCCAGACCAGCGATTCCTTATACGAGGGGGCATGGGCCTTGCGGTTTACAAAACCGAGGTCCACGGCCAGCATGATAATAATTACGGCCCCAAAAACGATCCAGAGCCAAACCGGAGCACTACCCATATATTGGGTATTACCTTAGCATTGCGGCCGCATACCGGGCAAAGTAAGGTCTTGGGTTTTGGGGCCGGTTTTGATTGACCCGCTGCGGGATTTAACGTATTTTTTGACGCTGTTCGTATTTTGCGATCGGACTCTTTCGTCAGCTAGGTAGCGTACGGTCCCCGTGCGGCTTACTAATTGATCGAGTTCTATCTTTGATCGCGAGTGTCCCCAAATGCTCGAGATTTTTGCCGTCGCGCCGTCGACTGATCCCCGAACGGTTAACCGGGCGCGCGGGCATCTTGGACTTTCAAATTTTGCACTTTACAGAGGAAACTGGACCATGACAAAAACGGATTTTTACGGTCGCATCGGCGGCGCAATTTGCGCGGCCTTGGTGGCGTACTCGCTTGGGCTGCCCACCGCGCAGGCTCAATTTACCTGCGTTCCGGCGGCGGGCGGCGGAACCACCACGGACACCCTGACCGTGGCTGATCCGCTGCAGACCGGCCGCA
>JBDSEC010000033.1:0-4380 GCA_039920205.1 Pyrinomonadaceae bacterium | reverse complement strand
GCCATATTCGCCGCGACCGAGAGACCCAGAATTACGAAGAAGATCACGAGCGCGCCGATCCACAGACCCAGAGCGAACAAACGATTACGTTTGGCCACTGCAAAGTCGGGATCCGAGGTGCGTACCGCCGCATACTTAACTTCCCATCGGATCAGCAGTGCCAAGGTGGCAAAGAACATGAAGATGGAACCGATTCCCGTAAAGCAGCCGATGAAGGGCACAAACCGCAAGGCGATCATGACCCACATCGCGCCCGCCAGGTTGCGTACGTTGTTCGCGTCATTACATGCGCTATTGATCTTGTCCTGCTCGTCCGATGCGCGTTGTGCGGCTTCGGCATCGATCGGATGCGAGCAGAACCGGCACTCGGTGGAATCGGAACTAATGTACTCGTTGCAATTGGGGCAACGAATGCTTTGCGCTTGACCAAACATGCTAGTGTCCTTTCGGGGTTTGGACGGTCAAATTCCTGGTTTGCTCAACCTTTATTCAGTCCGATCGCAACGCCGATCCCGACGAGGATCAACATGATCGAAGCGGAGGCTAGCCATAGCCCCAGAGCGATCAGCCGGTTTCGTTTAGCAACGGCAAAATCTGGGTCTAAGGTGCGAATGCTCGCATATTTCACTTCCCATCGTATCACCAATCCTACCGTCGAAAAATTGAGAATGACCAAGGCAATTGGTCCAGAAATTCCTAACGATATGAGGTTAAACAGGACCGTCATAATCAGCGTAACTCCGGCCAAATTCCGGACGTGACTCGCATCATTACAGGCCTGATTTATTCGCTCTTGTTCGGAGGCGACCCGCAGTGCGGTTTCGGCGTCGATCGGATGGGAACAGAAGCGGCATTCCCTTGCATCCGTATTTATATATTCGTTGCAGTTGGGGCAACGAAAGCTTTGAGAAAGTGAGTCAGTGATCGATTGGGTCATGTCGTTATTTGGTCATCTGGTCATTGCGTGATCGGGCGATTGAGCGATTGAGTCATTGAGTGATTTGTAGTCCGAGCCACATCCTTGAACTTTAATTTCCTGAGTCAGCTGGCGAACCAATGAACCAATGTATCAATGACTTAATGACCCAATTTCTTCAGGTCCTCGATTCCTCGATTTTTATGTTTCGTCGATCTAACTCCGCGACAAATTGTTCCGGCGGGATCGCGACCTCCTGCGGCGTTGCTCCGCGCCGCAGAGTGTCGCCGCGCGCCATCATTTGCGCAATGATCGAAGCGGGAAAACTAGTGGTGCGCATCATCGCGCTAAGTTTAGTCCGTTCGTCAAATTTGTCGATGATGTCATAGCGCAAACCGGTCTCGCGACCGTCCATCGTGCCGCGAAATTCCAGTCGCACAAAGACCAGGTCCGGTTCGTCGGCGGGCAGATGCCGGACCAAACAATCACCAAAAACCTTGCGCGGCGCCACGCTGACGCCCTCGATCACGACCGGAGTACTTTCCGCCAAACCCAGATCGAGCATGGTTTTGAATTTATCGCAGTGCCCCGGATAACGGATGGTCTTGTAATCCAATTCATCAACGCGGCCCAGAAATGTGTCGACCAACGTCGAAGTTCCGCCCGAAGTTTGAAATGCTTCCATCTGCCCGTAGGGGGCAGGGAATTCAAGCGATTCCAGTTCGGTCATCGAATCGACTTCCGTAACCACGCCGCCGCGGATCACCCGCGCGCGTTCAATGTATTCGTTGATCAATCCTTCAACCGCAAACACGATCTGGTAGTTGAGCGGCGGTTTGGGATCTTGCGGCAATCCACCAACGCGGATCTTAATGCTCTTCACTACCGTAAATCGCGCGGCGCCGTGGGCCGCCAGAACCGAGACCATCCCGGGCGCTAATCCGCAATCCGGAATGATATTAATGCCGGCGGCCTGCGCTTCGGCATCCAAAGCGAGTTCTTGATCTACGATCGTATTGTTGCCGCCCAGGTCACAAAAACTGACTTTGGCCGCGACTGCCGCGCGCGCCAAATTGGCGTTATGCCAATAGTTCACCGCGCTGATGGTGGCGTGGTGACCACTCATCAATCCAACGGCGGCATCGAAGTCCGCTACGTCGACCTGAACCGCAGTTACATTTTCGCTGCCCACCGTTGCGGCCACCGCCTGCGCACGCCCCAGATCGTGATCGGCTACGGTTATCGCCGATACATCGGGTGAGTTATGCGCCAGATCGTAAACCGCGCCCAAACCCATACGCCCGGCGCCCAATACCAAAATATTCATGCGGCCTAATATATTGAGCGGGCGGGGAAAAGGCAAAAGAAGGGGAAATAAAAAGTAGACAGTAGACAGTAGCCAGTAGCCAGTAGAAAAACTGACTGCATTCTAATTTGAAGAATTTCAACAAATTGGGCTGCCAACCAATTTCCAAAAAGCGAGGATCGCTAGGAGGTTGATTTAGTCCAACAAAAAGGCCGGAGCAATCAATGCCCCGGCCCGATCTAAGCTGGTTCAAAACGAACTACTTCTTGTTAAATACCAGATCGCTTTCCTCGGAACCTCGCGGCGTGGTCCGGCTGCGGTGGACCTTTAGGACTTTGCCGCCATCCGCCAATTCAAAGGTGTCCTTTTGTTTGATATCCATGGTGCCCATCGGGCCGTCGATCGTCGCGGAAACATTCAACTCTAACTTACCGCCGTCCAATACTTTGGCTAAAAGTTTGGCCGGCGCCGTCATCTGCATCATCTTCAATTCACCCGTCGACTCGCTCCCGTCCAAGTTATAGGTGCGATTGCTGACTGGTATGACCATGTCGCCGTCGGTTTTCGTATCGGCCGCGACGCCGATCGTCTTAGCGTCTTGAGTTATGGTCAAGGTCTGGGCGGTGATCTTGGGGCCGCGGGATTGGGCCAATGTACTCTTGCCCAGATCCAATTCCCAAGTCCCGGCGAAATTGGAAACGGCGGCGCCCCCCGTCTTTTGGGCCGACCCGATGATGAACAACGCCAGGACCAAGCAACAAACAGTCAAACTTCTCTTCATGAAAACAGCTCCTCAATTGTGATTATTAGGGTCAGCATTTGTTAAGACGCACCGCCCGAGCATATGGTTGCGATAATTTAAGATCGCGGGCGCCTAAGCCCGAGTCACGGTTTTCCATCGGCGTTCCAAGTATTCCGCCACCCGGGTTAACGGGAAAGTTAGGAGGAGGTAGAAGATCGCTACCATCGGCCAGACGGTCAACGGCGCCGCATAGCGGCTGGACAATTCTTGACCGGTTCGGGCCAGTTCGGTCAAACCAATGACGGAAACTAGTGACGAATCTTTCAGCAACGCGATCGCTTCGTTAGTCAACGGCGGCACGACCCGGCGAAATGTTTGCGGCAGGATGATCCGCTTCATCGCTTGCCCGTAGGTCATCCCTAATGATCGCGCGGCCTCCATCTGGCCGGCGTCGATCGATTGAATACCCGCGCGAAAGATCTCGGCAATATAGGCGGCGCAATTCAGCGTCAACGCAATGATGCCGCTGACCTTCGCAGGGATCGAGATGCCAAAATATGGCAGGACGAAATAGATAAACAAGATCTGGACCAAAAGTGGTGTGCCGCGCATGATCTCGACATAAACGGCGGCCGGGGCGCGGAGTATCTTTAGCGACTGAACCCGGGCCAAGGCTAACAACAAACCGATGGGTAAACCCAAGGCCAGGCTGATCACGGCCAGTTGCGCCGTCAACCAGATGCCCGCCAAGAAAAGGGGAAGCAACTTCTTTACCAAGCCGGTATCGAACGCTTTGGCGGGCGGCTTGGCGGCTTCCTTTTCCAATGCCGCCTCGGCTTCTTTGCCGAACCACTTTTCATTTAGGCGATCGTATTCGCCGCTGGTCCGGATCTTCTTCAAGGCGTCGTTGATCGCATCCACCAACTCCGGATTCTTCTGACCAACCGCGATGCCAAATTTCTCCTCGGTGAAGGGTGTGCCCACTGTCTTCAACGTGCGAAAGCTCTGTGCGATCATGTATTTCAAAGTGGGCGCGTCGCCCACCACCGCATCGATCCGTCCGTTCTGCAGGTCCAGGAACGCCAGATCCATTGTGTTGTATTGTTTCACGGCGACGCCGGGAATTTTCTCGAGATAGAACTGTCCAGTGGTATTTATTTGCACGCCGACGGATTTGCCAACCAGATCCGTTGGTTTGCTGATCCCGGCGGTTTCCTTTTTGACGCTGATCAGATTTCCCGAATCGTAATAACCGTCCGAGAACAACATCTGCGCTTTGCGTTCCGTGGTGATCGTGACCGCCGAGATCACCACATCAAACGTACCGTTTTGCAGCGCGGGAAAGATGCCGTCGAAACTGGCATTGATGAATTTCGGTTTTAAGCCTAATTCGCGCGCGATCGCGTTGATCAGATC
>JBDSEC010000032.1:0-5196 GCA_039920205.1 Pyrinomonadaceae bacterium | reverse complement strand
TCTTCGACGCGAAGAAATGAAAGCGTGCTTCCATCCTAGCTCGGTCTGCATTTGATTGATTTATCCATTGGCTAACTCTAACTTTTTAGTTCACCCAAGAAAGACAGTTAGGTGCGTGATCAGCAATTGCGCTTTAAGATATATAATATTCAGGTCCAAAATTGTTAGCAATTGGGACGGTGATGGGATTGGGTATTAACGCAGTTGTCGAAACGCTATCTCGTTTGTCCTTGGTCAAATTTGGGCGCTCGGCCCCGGAAGTCGTCTCTTGGAATCGGCCAACCACGCAGTCGGCGCGGCGTTTGGTTTTGCGCCACGGATGGAACGCCACCGCGTATCAGATCCTCAATCCTGGTATCTCACATTGGTTCTCGGCCGCCGGTGATGCGGTAGTTGGTTATGTCGTGCGAAAGAGAGTGCGCGTCGTCGCGGGCGCGCCGGTGTGCGCGATTGAACGCTTGCCCGATGTAACCCGGGAATTCGAACGCGACGCAGATGATAGTGGGCAGACCGTTTGTTATTTTTGCGCGGAAGCCCGGCTCGAATCTCACTATCGTGGCACGAATGGTTATTCGATGGTTCAACTGGGATCGCAACCCGCCTGGGATCCAGTGCGTTGGCCGCAGATCGTCAGAGGAAGACCCTCGCTTCGGGGACAGCTGAATCGAGCGCACAACAAGGGCGTGGCGATCGAGCGCTGGTTCGCCCTCAGCGCTGACAACATCACCGAATTACAGCGATGTCTTGACCAATGGCTAAGTTCGCGTGGGCTACCGCCGCTCCATTTTCTGGTCGAACCTGAAACCCTTTCGCATCTCGCCGACCGCCGCGTGTTTGTAGCCCGCCGCGGTGGAAATGTCATTGGATTCCTGCTGGCTTCGCCGATACCGAAGCGAAATGGCTGGCTCGTCGAGCAGAACGTACGTGGCCCGTCCGCATCCAACGGAACCAGTGAATTGCTGCTGGATGCGGTAATGCGGTCCGTGGCCGCCGACGGTGCTACTTACGTAACTCTCGGCTTGGCGCCGCTTTCGAATCTCGCGTTGGGTACCGCGGCCGAGAATCCGCTTTGGTTACGGGTCGTTCTTGGCTGGATCCGCGCGCACGGACGGAGATTCTACAACTTTGAAGGATTAGAAAGTTTTAAGGCAAAGTTTCAGCCCGATAGTTGGGAGCCGGTGTACGCGATCTCGAATGAAGCGAGGTTTTCGGTAGCTACCCTCTACGCTATAGCCGCGGCGTTCAGCGAAGGACCGCCGGCGGTTTTGATCTTGCGTGGGATACTTAAAGCGATCCGCACAGAGGTCAATTGGTTGCTAGGGCGTTGAAAATAATGAAGCGAATGGCGGGATCGCCGTTGGCGATCGTTGCGGACAAGATGTCCACGCTCCCAGTTTTACCGGCTCGTATGTATGGTTGAATTTCTTTTTGGAGGTTGGCCGATACCGACGTTGTACACTGTTTCGGGCTTTTCCAAAGGGCGAAACGAATAGATAATCATTGGTTGATGAAGGACAATTTGATCCGAACTCTTGCGGCTGCCGACTGGGAGCAGATCTGTGCGATCTATGCTGAGGGGATCGCGACGGGGAACGCTACCTTCGAGACCGCGACGCCAGATTGGGTGGCCTGGGACAACGGACATTTGCCGGTCGCGCGACTGGTCGCGGTTACCGGCGAAACGGTTGCCGGATGGGCGGCGTTGAGCCCGGTGTCGCGGCGCGAATGTTATCGAGGTGTGGCGGATGTCAGCGTCTATGTGGGGAAAGATCATCGCGGAAATGGATTAGGGGCGGCGTTGATGCGCGCGTTGATCGCGGCTTCGGAGGTGAACGGCATTTGGACCTTACAAGCCGGGATCTTTCCTGAAAACGAGGCCAGTTTACGCCTTCACCTTACCAACGGCTTTCGCGAAGTCGGCCGTCGGGAACGGATCGGCAAGCATAACGGGGTCTGGCGCGACACTTTGTTGCTGGAACGAAGAAGTATCGTGGCGGGAATTGGATAACGACACACAGGTTAAAGGGCACGGTTTCGACTGCCTAACGTCAATATTCATAATTCAGGTCGCTTGATATTCAGAGGTTGTTCGCTGCCGGGACCCCGGGCGGCCCGCCCGCTGGTGTGGTGGTGCCTAGTTGGTTGAAGCCTTTCAACCTACGTTGAATGATTTCGGCGAAATTTGTGGCTCCCCGAACTGCGGGCGAACCGCCCGCGATACCGGCGGCGCCGTTCTCTTTTCTTACCGACGTTTTAGGGTCAGTAGTAATTGAACTCACAACTTTGCATTCCGCAACCGCAATGCATTGCTGATCACCGAAACCGAGCTGAACGTCATCGCCGCGCTGGCGATCATGGGACTAAGCAACACGCCAAAAACCGGATAAAGCACCCCCGCCGCCAAGGGGACTCCCAGAACGTTGTAAACAAAGGCGAAGAAGAGATTCTGCCGAATATTGCGCATCACGGCACGGCTCAATTTGATCGCGCGCACCAGTCCGCGCAGATCGCCCTTGACCAAGGTTATGCCCGCGCTTTCCATTGCCACATCGGTGCCCGTACCCATCGCGATACCAACCTGCGCTTGGGCCAACGCCGGCGCGTCGTTCACGCCGTCGCCGGCCATGGCGACGATCTTGCCGTCGGCTTGGAGTTGCTTGATGACCGCGGCCTTTTGGTCGGGCAGAACTTCCGCAACCACTTGGTCCAGACCTAACTTTTTCGCCACGGCTTCGGCGGTAACCTGGTTGTCACCCGTCAGCATCACGATCCGTAGTCCGGCGTCATGCAATTCCTTGATCGCATCGGCCGCGGATTCCTTGATCGGATCGGTGACACCGAGAATTCCGGCCAGGCGTTGGTCGATGGCAACGAACATGACGGTCTGGCCTTCGGCGCGGAATTCTTCGGCTTGAGTGGACAACTCGTTGTCCGCCGGAATCGAGAGTTGCTCAAGCAGGCTTTGGTTGCCCAGCGCGACCGCGCGGTCGCCGACCAAACCAGTCACGCCCTTACCGGTGACGGAGGCGAAGTCCTTGACCGGCAGAAATCCCAACTTGCGCTCTTCTGCGCCCCTGACGATCGACGCCGCCAGCGGATGCTCGCTTTGCCGCTCCAGGCTCGCCGCGTAACGCAGGAACTCGGTTTCGTCGGTCTTCGCAACGATCGACACCAACCGCGGCTTGCCTTCGGTCAAGGTGCCCGTTTTGTCCACGACTAACACGTTGACCTTTTCCAGCGTCTCCAATGCTTCCGCACTTTTGATCAATACACCCACACCGGCACCGCGGCCCGTCCCAACTACGATCGACATCGGCGTGGCCAGACCCAACGCACACGGGCAAGCGATTATCAGCACAGCGATGGCGTTGGCCAGGGCGTAAATAAACCGCGGTTCGGGACCGACGACCATCCAAACTACGAACGTGATGATCGCGGCCACGATCACGGCCGGTACAAAGTAGGATGATAAGGTGTCGGCCAGACGCTGGATCGGCGCGCGGCTGCGTTGCGCCTCGCCCACCATCCGCACGATCTGGGCTAGCAAGGTTTCGCTGCCTACGCGTTCCGCGCGCATCACAAAACTGCCCATACCATTGACGGTTCCGCCGACCACCTGGCTTTCAACCTCTTTTTCTACCGGTATCGGTTCGCCCGTGATCATAGATTCATCGACCGAACTGCGGCCGTCGGTAACCAAACCGTCAACCGGTACGTTCGAGCCGGGCCGTACGCGCAGCAGATCGCCGACCGATACTTGTTCAAGCGGAACCTCCACCTCGGTACCGTCCGCGTGGACCCGCCGCGCGGTTTTCGGAGCCAAGCTAAGAAGCGCCTTGATCGCCCCCGATGTGCGGTTGCGCGCACGCAGTTCCAACACTTGCCCCAACAACACCAACGTAGTGACCACCGCCGCGGCTTCGAAATAGAGCGGGACGTCGCCCCCATGACCGCGTAGCGAAGCCGGAAACAGTTGGGGAAGCAACAGCGCGAACAGACTGTAAACAAACGCGGCGCCCGTACCCATCGCGATCAACGTGAACATGTTTGGGCTGATATTCTTTACCGACTCCCAGCCACGCTTGAAGAACGGAAAACCACCCCAAAGCACCACCGGCGTCGCCAGCGTGAATTGCCCCCAACCCAAAACTCCCGGTGGGAAATAATGCGTCAATCTAGCGCCCACCAACATCTCGGACATGGTCAGGATCAACAGTGGCGCCGAAAGCAAAGTACAGACCCAAAAACGTCGCGTCATGTCGTGCAGTTCGGAAAGGTCTTCGACCGCGTCTAGGGAGAAGACTTTCGGCTCTAACGCCATGCCGCAGATCGGACAGGTTCCCGGACCCATCTGGATGATCTGTGGGTGCATCGGGCAGGTGTATTCAACATCTTTTCTGGCAGCTTTGGGAGCCGCCTTTGGATTCAGATATTTGTCCGGATCCTGACTAAACTTTTCGCGGCAGTCGGCGGAGCAGAAATAGAAGGTAGTGCCTTTGTATTCATACTTGCCCGCTGAAGTCAGCGCCGAAACGCGCATGCCGCACACCGGGTCGACGAATTCGCCGACCTTGGTCGCTTCGGTAAGAATCGGCAGGGGTATTTCTTTCCGTCGCCCGAGCTGAGTTAAGTTCATGGGAGTAACACCGCTCACTTGTGCAATGAACTTGTCGCGGCAGCCGAGGCTGCAGAAGTAGATGGTTTCGCCATTATGCACGTACGACCCCGCGGCCATTTCCGGCGTTACGGTCATGCCGCAAATCGGATCAATATAAGTCTTTTTAGTTTCGCTATTCATTATGTCCACTCCGCATTCCACCCGTTTGCGATTCCGCCTTCGTGCGTTCGTAGCCTTTAGGCGGAATCTTTGCTACGAGCTCCTTTCACTGACACAGGCCTCCTCCGCGACATTCCGCCTGAAGATGGGGCCACGATCGCAGGCGAGCCTTCGATCAATCCGCAAATATGGCCAGGTGCTCGCCCCACGTTATTCCAAGTTTCAAGCGTCGCCGCCAATTCCTTCCGATACCGACGCAGTTCGCGCATGCGCTCGTCCAACTCTTCCAATCGGCGCGCGACGATCGCGCGGACCTCGTCGCACGGGCTGCGTCCATGTCGAGCGTCGTCAATGATCTTGCGGATCTCGTCGAGCGAGAATCCCAATGCTTGCGACTGCTTGATAAACGCTAAACGCTC
>JBDSEC010000031.1:0-15669 GCA_039920205.1 Pyrinomonadaceae bacterium | reverse complement strand
CATGATCGGCGTCTTCACCATCTTCGATACCATCGTTGTCGTCGTCGGTGTCGATCGCATCGGGCACACCGTCGCCGTCATCATCCGTATCCTTGGCGTCGGGCGTTCCATCGTTGTCATCGTCGGGGTCTTTGTCGTCGGTGATGCCGTCGCCGTCGTTGTCCGCGACTTCCTTATCATCCGCGATACCGTCGCCGTCGTCGTCCTTGTCGGTTGCGTCGTCGATCCCGTCATTGTCATCATCATCGTCAATGGCATCGGGAGTTCCGTCGTGGTCGGTATCTTCTTCGGCGATGTCGGCCACGCCGTCGCCGTCGTCGTCAAAGTCTTTGTCGTCCGGTATGCCGTCGTTGTCGTCATCGGCATCGGCGGAATCCGGAGTGCCATCACCATCGTGGTCCAACAGCGCCATATCGTCATCGCCCGGCGTAATATCGTAGGCATCGACGCTAACACTGACCGAGATCGATTCCATATATGAACTGCTGGAGGCGATCTCGGCATCGGTCACCTGCACCGAATAATCTGCCGAACTTTCAAACGAGGTGGTCTCGGAATAGGACCAATATTCCGACGAGGTATAGCTGAAGGACGATTGCGAAGCCTGAACTTCACTGTATACGCCCACAACCGACGGGTTCATCCCGGCATACCCGGCCGCAGCGTAGCCTCGCGGGTTATTCAGACTCTCGTAAGAAGACAGCGCATACCAAGAGCCAGTAAAGTCCTCGGAGAACAGCATCATGGCGACATAGCCGGCCACACTCGCAGCCGCTCCACCACCGCTGCTTGGGCCGCCAGCAGCGCCCGGATTACCGGCCGCTGGTCTCGCCGCTGGACCCGCCAACATTGAGGTCAACTGATTGATCAATGCATTAAGCTGCGTATCACCAGCGTGACCGGCCGGCAATTTTGACGCGCCTGATTTTGCCTTGAGTCTTTGTAGATCGGCCAAGGCCTTGCGATATTTAGCTTCCAGCGCTTTCGCCTGGGCGGCTTCGGCGGGCGCTAATGCACCGCCTTTATTCTTGCGTAAGGCTTCTTTGCCAAATTTTGAGCGATAGGTTTTAAACGCGGCGACCAGCTTTTTGACGCCATCTGCGATCTTGGGATTTTGGATCCCGCTTAAGCGATGCGCCGTATCCAGTTCGTTAACCGACTTGCCGGTTCGTTCCAATGCCGGAAAGAACTTCTTGTCATCCTTGGCTTTCGCAAAGCCCAACAACGACTTGATATTGGTATTGGTTTTCTTAAGCGCGGCAAAGAACGGTGCTTGTCGCTTGGTTTTAGCGTTGACGGCGCGTTTGTCGGCATTCTTGGCAGCCGTAGCAACCGAGGCCAGAGTCCGAGTCATGCTCGTCGTAAGGCTAGCCGCAGTAACCTTTGTCTTGGCCGCCGGTTTGGTCTGGGTTTCGGTGCTCTCGCTCGACCGTGTAGCCGTGGGTTGCGATCTATGCGCCATCATCTTTTGCGCGATCGTGGACTTGGTATCCCGTGCGGCCCAGGCGACGTGCGTGCGAGCCACAAATACTGAACTCAGCAACGATACGACGGCCAGTGCGGTGATAAAGCGATTTAGGCCATTTCGCTTTCCGCGACTTTTCAAAAATTTCGCTACAGCGGGCAGAATTCCGCCATTTGGGGTGGACATAGAAGGGCTCCTTAAAAACTCGACGTCGGTGTCAAGGTTAGTGGCTATTAATTGGCCGAGGCAGTCTCTGGTGAATTCCAGAGGTCTCAACTCGAGTTAGCAAAGCTCGAAAATGCGCGAACGATATTTCAGAACGGTAGTGCTGTATGTGCGCGAGCGCACATAGGAGAGTGGAAATTCTCAACCAAAGTGGATGGCCAAACGATACTCGGATAGGGGACGGGAGCCAAATAATTTATTGCCAACCCATCGCACAAATAATTAGGCCAATACAGGGATCAGTCAAAACTGAAATGGGCTCCAGTCATCGTCGGGTTGAGTGGGAAGCGTCCAGATTAAATCCGAGCCAGTAGGCGATTCGTCGCAAATTCCACTTCGATATTGCAGGTAGTCCGAGAGGGACTTTATCGCACAATTCTGGCGGACGCAACCCGTACCCGATAACATCTCTTGAGACAACTGGAGCAAGAACTAAGTCTCTTTAATATGGAATTGGCGGTCTGGCCCAAGTGGACCAATATCGGGTCAAGACGAGACGCATCGTCGAAACCCGAATTGGTAGACCTCGGCACCCGGTTCAAACGCGTTGCGTCTTCCACTTTCCTTGCTTGAAGATGATCGCACTGACTACGGCCAGCGCCGAAAATGCGATCGTGATGGCCAGGAAGTTGCCCTGCGGGCCCAAACCGAACCAAACCGACAACACGTACGCCAAGGGTATTTCAAACAACCAGAATACGAATAGGTTGATGATCGTCGGCGTTCGCGTATCCCCGGCGCCGTTGAACGATTGGGTCAGCACCATCCCGTAAGCGTAGAACAGGAACCCGACGGCCACCGTGCGCAAACACGCCGTACCGTAAACCTGCACCTGCGGTTCCTGAGTAAAGAAACGAATGATCGGTCCGGCAAAGACCACAAAGATCAAACCGACCACACCCAAGAAACACATGTTGTAAAACCCGGCCAACCAGACGGCTTTTTCAGCGCGCTCGGGATCCTTAGCGCCCAAGGATTGGCCCACCATGGTGGCCGCGGCGTTACTGACGCCCCAGGACGGGAACAGCGCGAATAAGATCACCCGCATACCAATGGTATTGCCGGCTACCGCATCGGTGCCGAAGATCGCCATGATGCGGATCAAACCGATCCAACTGGCCATACCAATGAAGACCTGGAACATGGCCGAAGATGAAAGCCGTATCAGTTGCCAGATCAAACCAAGTTCGGGACGAAAATGCTTCGCGGCTAACGGAATTCGCCCGCCGGTCTTTAGCATGCGGGAAAGCGCGAACAGTGCCCCGGTCCCACGTCCAATAGTCGTGGCGATCGCGGCGCCCTTGATGCCCAAAGCCGGGATCGGCCCGAACCCGAAGATCAGCAACGGACAAAGAACAATGTTCAAAATGTTTGCCAGCCAAAGGACTCGCATAGCGATAGCCGCGTCACCGGCTCCCCGAAAGATCCCGTTGAACAGAAACAGCATCATCACCGATGCGTTACAGCCCAATAGCACTCGTGTAAAGCCAACGTTATGCGCGATCACCGACGGCGCGGCGCCCATGATCAGCAGCAGTTTTGGAGCCAAGAGCGCACCGGTGATCCCCAGCACCGCCGAAACCGTTAACCCCAGCATGATCACTTGCGCGGCGGTATGCGCCGCGGCTTCGGGATTGCGTTCACCGATGCGCCGGGCCACAGTTGCAGTAGCGCCGATGCTCAACCCCAATGCCACCGTATAGACCAAGGTCATGATCGATTCGGTCCAACCAACGGTCGCGGCGGCTTCGGCCCCGAGCTTTGAAACAAAAAAGATGTCAACCAACGCGAAGACGCTTTCCATCGCCATCTCTAACACCATTGGAATGGCCAGCATCAGCAAGGCCCGGCCCAGATTTCCCTGGGTGTAATCCTGATGCGTTCCGCGTAAGGCCGCGATGATCGTGCGCACGATACCAGGTTCAATTTGTTGCGCGCCGGCTTCGCCATTTACGGCCAGCGGCTCCGTAGAGTTATGCATAATCTGTATTTTTCCGAAACTAGAATTATAGAGGGAATACGCCCCGCCCGGCAGTGCGCCGGTCAAGATCATAACGGCTAACGTGGTTGTATTCGCCGTGGACCAGCCACTGCGGCAAACCTACGAGCGGACAATATCGGTGTGCTTTTTCATCTGATCACCTATCA
Source organism: Pyrinomonadaceae bacterium (assembly GCA_039920205.1). GTDB lineage: Bacteria > Acidobacteriota > Blastocatellia > Pyrinomonadales > Pyrinomonadaceae > JBDSEC01. The sequence goes on along the minus strand of JBDSEC010000031.1, from coordinate 11,831 downwards.
ATGCCGTCGCGAAATGGCGTCTTGCGAGATTCTGAATGGTGTACGCAAGGAAGTCAAAAAAGGTTCTAAAAAAGATTCGCAAAAAAGCCCTGGGGTTTCGGTCGCATTCGGAATATCACAAAATTTCTTCATATTTCTTCAGCAAAATCGACCATCGTCATTGTTTTCTGCGGCCCTGCAAGAAGCCTCCGACGTGCCGTTCTTTGCTTCACAAGTTGGAACTATTTGGTGGCTAGAAACTAAAGGAGAAAATTGTGATAAAGCAAAAACTTATCGCACTGTCGTACATTATCGCGATCGTCGCCTTCGGCGCCGCAACTGCCTATGCGTCCCCGCAACCGGCGGACCTGCGCGTACAGTTGTTGGCACCAGCAACGGTCGCGCCGAATTCACCGTATCAATATACGGTGAAGGTGAAGAACATCGGCAATTCGTCGGCCGCCGGTGTGGTGCTGTCGGTCACGTTCCCCGAGACCAACACCAGTCCGCAGATCTATATTCTGGGCACGCTGTCCGGGATACCAACGGATTGTTCGGTCGTGAACCGCAAGCTGCAATGTACGCTTAATACGGTGGGGAAGAATGTGGAACGCGTCATTACCTTTAACCTGGCACTTCCGGTTTCGACCAAGGTGTTAGAAGTGAAGGCAACGGCCACCACTACCACGACCAACGAATTCAACCCGCTAAACAATGTGGCGTCGTCGATTCCTGGATTCACCTACGCTACGAATCAACTGACCTCGGCCAATGTACTGGTTTCCATGTGCACCGGCCAGGGTTTAACCTCGTTCTTTGAATGCGAACTGTTCCCTACAGCATATCTTGCTGTCATTGAACGGAGACCAGTCGGTTAGCTACCAAGGACAGAATGTTGGTAGCTGGGATCAGGCGGCATCGTCCCACCAGTTGCATATGCAACTAACGGACGGCTCGGTCGCTGATTTTAGTGGTTACTCAACCGGTAGCACCTGCTTTGACGGGGCCACCGTGTTCACGCCGGTTAGTGTCTACGGAGCTCAGTACCGAGTCTGTGTTCAATGATCGGCGGCAACTGAAAACGGGGCTTATCTGAAACGGCATTGACCCGGCCAGTAGGAGCCCTTCCCGACCAATATGACCACGAAGTTTGTTTCCGGCTTGAAAACGAGGGCGCCACGCCCTCGCTTCCATGTCGACGTTCAACAAGTGCTCGCAATTAATACACAGTGTTAAAAAAATAGTTGACGCCGTCTTCACCGAACGGCTACTATCGTAGTGAGCACTTGTGGGGCAAATTAACTGCCCGTCAGTGCGGCCTGCCCCAACGGACGCTGTTCCGCTCGTTTGACCTATTTAAAGTGCACACCTGTAAGACTTTATGGCGATTTTGCCAGCTTGATGATTTGCCCTTGAACTTCCGGAAAGGTTGGATTTCCTCCAATGCCTAGTAAAATTGACGATTTTTTACGCGTGGCGGTCAGTTTTGGCGCCTCGGATCTGCATATCAAAGCGGGTGCCTATCCCATGATGCGCATCAGCGGCGAATTGCGACCGGTGGGTGATGCCATGCGTTTAACGCAGGAAGACACGTTGGACATGGCCTTTGCCATGATGACTAACCGCCAGAAGCAGCAGTTCAAGGAAGCTTGTGAAGTCGATATCGGCTACGGCGTCAGCGGATTGGGCCGCTTCCGCGTCAATATCTTCCAGCAACGCGGCACCGTGGGAGTGGTTGCTCGTGTGATCCCCGACAAGATGAAGGGTCTGGATGCGTTGGACCTGCCGCCGGTTTTGACCACCATTGCGAATGAGCAGCGCGGGTTGATCCTGGTTACCGGTACTACTGGGTCTGGAAAATCGACCACCCTGGCCGCGATGATCGACCACATTAACTCGACCCGCAGTGGACACGTCGTCACCATCGAAGACCCGATCGAATTCCTTCACCGCGACAAGAAATCATTTATCACTCAGCGCGAAGTCGAAATGGATACGCGTTCGTTCGCCGAAGCATTGCGCGGAGCATTACGTCAGGATCCCGATGTGATCCTGGTCGGTGAAATGCGTGATTTTGAAACTATTGAAACGGCGCTGACGGCGGCCGAAACGGGCCACTTGGTCCTGTCGACCTTGCACACTTTAGACGCGACGGAAACCATCACGCGTATCGTGTCAGCATTTCCACCGCACCAACAAAAGTCAGTACGTATTCAGTTGGCGGGGATTCTGAAGGCAGTCATTTCGATGCGCCTGGTGCGTACGGCAAAAGGCAATGCTCGCGTTCCGGCCGTCGAGGTTATGGTTTCGACTGGTTTGATCCGCGATTGCATCATGAACGAGGAGAAGACTCCGCTGATCCGCGACGCGATCGCGGCCGGTACTTCGCAATACGGCATGCAGACCTTTGACCAATCTCTCTTCTTCCTGTATCAAGCCGGACGGATCAGCTTGGACGACGCATTGCGCGGCGCGAGCAACCCGGATGAATTCCGTCTGCGATTGAGCGGTATCCAGAACAGTTCGGATCACGCTAAGGAAGAGATGGAGATGATCACGAACGTGAGTTCCCCTGCGCCGCGGCATTCACCGTCGCTGCGGTAAAACGTACGACTGACTGTTAGTCTGTCGATGCTCTTATCGCCGCCGGCCAGTTAAATCAAATCAGGCCCGGGTTAGACACCATCGGGGTCCGTGCCCACAAAACGTGCGAAACACGTTCGCGAATTCTTCACCGCGTAGCGGTCGCCCGATTGTAGACGTGGGTTTCAACCCATCACGGTACGACAAAGAAGACTTTCGCGTCGCGTAGCGACGCATCGATCTATCCCGGACCCAGCATCATGGTCCAAAAACCGCCTCTAAACGGGTGCAATTAAAAGTGGGGGTTGCCGACCTGCTGGGGAAACTTCTCAGACCTTACTCGACGGGGACTCACCCCGCTAGAAACAACAAGCTTTCCTTGGCGCACGGGGTGGACCCGATAAAGCCCATTGTGACGCCGCGGAACGCTGGGTTAATCCGCCACCTGGTTCCGAGTCCATGAAATTGGCGACCGATGTACCCCGACAAACCACCATCGCGCAAATTCATTCGTCGATAGTTAGACGATCCACGAGTTGCTCGTTTCCCGCTGCCGCCCATTTCATGGGCTCCGGTAACTTTTGATGCGTTTCACGGGTTTCGCAAAGCCGTCACCCCGTGCTATATGCTGTCCGTCCGCGTCGCGGACTCGATGCTTGTTTTCCTGAACAGCCTGGTTGGGTCACGGCGTTTTGGTTACGGGCCTCTTGCTTTCGCGAATTCGGTGCGGGTTAAACCGTACCCTATTGCACGATCCGCCAATTGTTCGTCGGTTCGACCGGGATCTTGTGATTGCGCTCGACCCATTCGATGATAAGTTCGCGGATCTCGCGGCTGGATCCGTCGACCACGGGCGCGTTCGCCAACATCGTGTAACCACCGCCACCGCCGGCGCGATAATTATTGATCGCCAACCGCAGCTTCTGCGTCATGCTCAACGGTTGGCCTTTAAACTTCAGATCCTGGATCCGCTGCCCGACCGGTTTGCTGATATTTATCTCGTAATCCACGCCTTCGGCCAGGTCAAAATTGTAACCGGGGATCTTGTCGTCGATCAGTTCCGCCGGCGTCTTACCCGATTCAAACGCGCGGAAAAACTTTGCGGAATGTTCGAGCGCGTCCTTCAATTGCTGCCCGGTCACCTCGACCACAACCAATGTGTTTTCATAGATATAGAGCCCGGCGACATCACGCACCGTGACCGAACCATTACTGATCCGGGCCTTGGTATTGAAATTCGCCACCAAGGAAACATCCGCCTTTCCCACCTCCATCTGAACGCGCTGGATAAGGTCCAATATAGCCGTGTCGTGGAAATAGGCATCGGCCGCGCTAAGTTCCTTTTCCGAGGTCCCGATCGGTTGGTTCAACCAAGCTTGTGTCTCCCGGTCATATGGCTCAGTGATCTTCGCGATCTCGGGGTCGACTACGGTTTTCTCATCGGCCGGAATTGTTCTGGATTGCCGTGCCTCGACCTTCCAGTTCGCTCCCGCGGCGCTCTTGGAAAAGTAGAAGTCCACGCGGCCCAGACTACGGCCCCAATTGCTGGCTTGCGTCAGTTGCGTATTTCCGATCACTAACGATGATACTTCTCGATGGGTGTGGCCCATTAAGATCAGATCCACGTTCGGCACACCGCGCGCGATCGCGAGGGCCATATTTTCGTTCGGCACTCCCGCGTTCGCCTGACCCGTTTTCAGATCCGCCTCGATACCCATATGCATCGCGATGACGACCAGGTCCACTTTTTCTTTGTCACGCAAGACCGCTACCCATTTCTTTGCTTCGTCGAACGGGTTACGAAACTCCATACCTTGGTAGTTGACCGAGTTCTCCCAGAACGGAATTCCGGGGGTGGTCAAACCGAGGACGCCGATACGCACGCCAGCGATTTCCTTGATCAAATACGGTGGGAAAAAGTTTTCGGTGGTTCCTGTTTTGTAAGTATTGGCAGAGAGGAACGGGAATTTTGCTTCACTGCGCGCCTTTAGTAAAACCGGCAGGCCGAAATTGTATTCATGATTGCCGACCGCCATCGCGTCATAGTTCAGCGCGTTCATCGCCAACATCATGGGATCCGGCGGCGTGTTGTTCTTGCGATTGTGAAAGGATTCGAGCGGCGTTCCCTGAATAGTATCACCGGAATCGAGCAGCAACAGATTCGGGTTTTCTTTCCGCGTCTGCCGGATCAGCGTCGCGATCTTGGCCAGCCCGCGAACGTCCGGTTGATTGGTGTAATAATCCACCGGCAACAGATTGCCATGCAGGTCGGTGGTCGAAAGGATCGTCACCTGAACCCGCTGTTCCTGTCCAGCGGCAAAGCAAGACAATGCCACAACAAAAAGTGCGAGGATCGCGATCCGCCGCGCCGGCTTGAAATACATGGAAAGACTCCTTGTGCGAAATGGAGTGACAGTGTTACCCGGGGGATCAACCTTTCACGAGACTAGAGTAACGGTATCACGAAAGCCAAAGGCGAAAAATCGCACGGCCGCCAAGATTCTAACGTGTTTTTAGGCCCACGCTAACGCTTGGACAATTGACACGTTGGTTTCAGAGACAGTTAGATTCCAATCTGTTGAAGAAGTGCTTGTCGGGTGATTTTAAAATGCTCAGAAACACCGTCTAAGATAGCAGCCAGCGTGCCGATTCGTAGAGGACTGTGGTTTGGGATAGTAATGTGGTGCGTTCCGTTCTTGCTGGTAGATAACCGGACGTGACTTCCGGTCTGACGGGTGACTTCATAGCCAAAGCTCTTCAAGGCCTTGATTAAATCAACTCCTGAAATATCCCTGGGCAATCTCATGCGACGATAACTTCTTCGCTTACAAAATGTAGGCGAATCATCTTAGGCTTCACTTTCGGTTCGAAATGACAATCAACTGCATCTCGAATATTTGCCCGCAAGGAATCTAGATCGTCACCTTCGGTAAAGATCGCCTCACCCAGAGCCCGAGCGGTGTATCCGCCTTCTAGCGCATCTTCGACCAAGAAAATTATTTCGTTCATAACCCCTGTAAGTATAGTCCGAAAATGTTTGCTCCTTCAAACTTTCTAAGCGTTACAGTTTTAGTCGACGGATCAACCACTCACCCGCCAAGAGTAACGGTATCATGAATGCCAACGGCCAAAAATCGCGGAGCCGCCAAGTATTGGTTTTCCATTCACCAGACCTTGGAAGCTCCTTAAGCCGCGCTGCCAATTTATCCACGTCTTTCAGCGAATAGACCTGCCCCCCCGTTTCGTGGGTCAGTCGCATCAACGTGTCCATCGCTGAGCCTAATTCGAGGGGAACATCCGGCACGACGGCAAAACGTTTCTCCAGACGCAAATTAGTTCCCCCGGCGGTGGTTACCGATGCTTTCACCAGGTACTTACCGGTTGCGGATGGCTTGAGCGTTGCGCGCCAAATATTTGAGCGCTCACGATCCGGAAGAAAATTCAGTTTGTGCGTGGTTCCGCTCGCTTCACCGCCCTCGAGTTCCCAACTGGCCGAGGCCTTTTCGATCGTGGCCGGAGAGAATTGCGCATCCCGGGCGAGAATTTCAATCACAACTTCCAGGTCGACTGACGGCGAATCGTCGCTCAGCGATAATTCAGATGCGGGACGACTGCGAGCCGAGGTCCACAAGATCAAACCACGCCAAAGCGCGTCGAATGGACCGTCCGCTCCCGGCACCGACTCGCTAACCTTCAACTTGAATGAATCGGCCGGTGCGAACAACATAACCTGACCCGAACCGAATTGCGCTGACGCGATCAAAGGGCTGCCCTGTTCACTGGCGGCCGCCTGCGCATCCCCCGCAACAGCCAATATCGTTCCGCCCGCGCGCAAGGCCCCTATGCGTAACGCTAGACCAAGTACATCGCGCTTATCCGCCGAGCTGTCGCGGACTTTGGCATATCCGCTCAACGCGCTGTCAGCGCCGGCCAAAGTGGGTACTAAAGCATAGGTTGAATAGCTTTCCGCATCGACCGGGCGGCCCAGCCCGCGTTCGGCTTTTGGTGACGGGAAACTGCTGGCATCGATCGTCGCGGGTAAGAACGGTGTCAACCGACCGTTCGGCGAAATGACCGAACCGTTAAAGTTATTACCGCCCAAAATGATCAAGCCACCACCCCGGTGATCGGTCCAAGTGCGCAATCGGTCGGCTTCGATGTCCGACAACATTGAATTCGGGGTCGGCCCGATCAAAACGCACTCGAATTGATCTAGCCGCACCTGGTCGGCCAACAAAGCATGAAGACGCGCGGTTGGCGATGCACCATTCTTTGCGTTCGATCGGTCCGAGTTCTGGTTGCCCACGGTCGCGTTCCGGCTCACCTGGGCAAAGTATTCGACCTGGAATATGCCGGCTTGCTCCAGGCTGCGGCGGATAAAATTGGACTCCGCCGTGGGCTCGCCTTCAAACATCAGCACGCGCCATTGCCGCTCCTGCACAAATGCGGAGATCAACTGGCGGGGGCCCGTCACGCCCGCAACTGGTTCGGCCACTGAAGCCGTGTACTCGACCCAACCGGAGACTTTGGGCACGACTTCGAAACTTACAGTTCGGGTATCGTCGTCGCTGGTCCAGTTGATCCTTGCCGTTGAGCTGACCTGTGCGATGTCCGCCACCGTGACCACGGTTTCACGGCCCGCCATCCCAACGGCGTGGACTTGGCACCAAACCTTTACCGGCACACCACGAAAGGCCGGACCCGAAATAGTTGCGTTGACCAGCGTGACCCGTGGACCAGCGTCATCGTGCAAGTTAGTTAGCAGATCGACCGGGCCGCCGCCCGTAGATCGATGCAACAATGAAACGATCTGTTCCGCCTGCATCGGATCTACTCTGCCGTCCGAAAGCAATATCGCGCGGGCCGGTAACGGCTGGTCCAATGAGAGCGGTCCTCGGTTGCCATCGGTGCGAATTGTCTTGATGCCGGCACGATTCAAACTCGCCATGGTTTTCCGGACGGCGTCTTCTTCGGTTACGTCGCTCGTGGTCGGCACTTCGTTCGCGGGCACCATCGCCAAAAGAACCCGCCCGGGTAGGGCGGTTTGATACCTGATCCCGAGATCGCAGATCACCAAGAACACCAGCAGTAAAACCAGTACGCGAAGAGTAACCAGCCACAACCGCAGGCGTCTGGCGTCCGCCGGCAATCGACGCCAATACCAAACGCTAACTGCGACGATGATCAGCATCCCCCCGAGCAATAGTAGTCTTGACGACACAAACAATTGCGGCGCCAACCATAAGTTGACGCCCAACGAATGCGCGGCAAATTCTAGAACTATCGTCATGAGATCGGTCACGGCAGACGGCGGAAATAATCGGCCGAGCGGGCTCCGGGTGCGGCCAAAGTCGGCCCCTGATCTCCGCCTCCGCTTTGAACTTTGGCCGACACTAGGCCAAAGAGATTCGAAGACGCCTGTAACAAAAGATTTAGTGGCTTTTCGACCCGCGCGGCGTATTCGGCGGAATTACCGCTAGCGTTTATGCGCGCAAGTTCGGCCTCGACAATGCGCAGTTGGCCAAAGGCCAAAGCAATCGCGGCGGCCTGGTCACCGGCGGTGTTCGAAAGTTGCTGCGCCGCCACCCGGGCGTGTTCGCGCGCGCGCGCTAACGATCCCGCCCGCAAAACCGCCGGGGCGGTTAGAGAATTGTTTAGCTCACTCAGCCCCGCATAGGCTTCCGCCAACGCGGCATGCAATGATCTTGCGCCGGGTGCCTCTGGCGGCAAAGCCAAACTTTCGATCCGCGTCTTGATGTCGGCCAATTCACCGGTGTATCGCCGTTTGAGGTCAAGCGGCTGGGTCGATGCCTTCACTGGCGGAATGTAACGTTCGGCCGCCTGCGCACTTTTCAATTTCGTTAAGGCCGTACGCATGTGAACGATGGCCTTTGCCGTGTCGGTGTCGATCAAGGCGTTCTCGGCATCCCACATGGCGTTGATGGCCGCGAACATGTCGCGCACGCGCGACGACGATCCCTGCGGTGAATCGGGAATTCCATGCTTGTGGGTTTCGTTCCGTTCGGCGGCCAGTTCCTGCACCTTATCGTCCACCTGCCCGGGCGAAAGCAGCCCGCCGCCGGTGGCACCCTGTTCCAGCAGACTGCCGCCGGTGGAGGCACCCTCGTGCTCAATAAAACCGTCGAATGAACTCTTGAAGTCGCGCTGTTCGCCGGCGATGTCGTTCGCGCGGCGATTCAGTTCCTTCGGCGCTAACTTCGGTCGTTCGGCCTGCAGTTTTTCTGTGTGCTGGAGGATCATGCGTTGGCTCAAGAGAAACTTTCCCAGTTCGTTCGGCCCTAAACCATCCAGTGCGATCTTCGCGAGTTCCGGCGCGGCGATCGCCAAAGCGATGCTGGCCGAGCGCCCGACCGAATCGCCGTTCGGTCGATGGTCACGCCCCTCGGCCCAAACTACCAAGGTATCGCCGGGTTGCATCTGCAAACGCCGCAGATCGATGGCTGTGCCACCCGACCATTCGGTACCAACGCCGTGGTTGGACCCACCCGCGGGCAATTCACCGTTCTCAAATGTTGCCGAGTCACCGGCGCCGCGACTCTTGATGTACTTAACTTTGACCGCGGCCAGGCCCAGGTCATCCTTCGCCGTCCAACGTAACGACACCGGCGCAGATGGGACATCGGTCCAAACGCGATCGGCCACGGGCTCGATTAAATGCACTTCGGGGATCACGTCGGGATAGATCTCGACCGCGCGTACCACTGGAACGACAGGGTCCGCGGTGTCCGCGCCGGCATTTACTTCCAAGGCGCCGCTTTGATCGGCCAAAAAGCTGGCGGCGAATTCGTCGTCGTTCGAGCGACGCAAGGGCAACGGTACACCAGCAAAGCTGTAAGTTGCGCCAGTTACTGGTCCGATCGTTTCCAAGATCATTTCGATGCGTGACCCGGCCAACGCGCGTACCGGAGTGTCGCCCGGCGACTCGGTCGTCGGCAGGCCGCTATACGCCGGCGGAACCACCCGCAGGTTCAATTTCCGGATCGCCGGTCGAAAAGAAATGTCACCCGCAAAAGTATTCAGTCCGGCTCCGTTTGCGCCCCGGGTCGGCCCATCGCCGCGCAGGATAAGCATGCGCGACAGGCCGCGCGAAACGGCGGCGGGGGCCAAAATCAAAAGCACCAGCAGAAGTACAACGCCGCCAAATACCAGGGCAGCACCCCGGCCGGCCGGCCGGCGAACGATCACCCGATCGGAGTCAACCGCATCGATCGCCCGCTGGGCTTGGCGCTCCAATCCTTGTGCAACGTAGGGCGGAATCGGCGCGGATGCGATATACGTGACCAATGCATTGTCGGTCTGTCCGGCGCGAGTTTGCAGTTCCAATGCATCAGCCCGTAAGGAACGGCCTTGGAATAGTCGCCGAAACGAGCTGACACCAGTCGCAACGACAACCGACGCCGCCAACACCAACATCGCTATTCGAATCGTGCGAGGTAATGGCCGCCAGGCATCTACCACCCCGGCCGCCAGGATAAACAGAAACGCGACGGCGACGGCATTGCTCGACCAACCCAATATTTGCCAGAACCGCCGTTGCGAGATCAGCCGTCGAACTGACGCCACTACCTCGCCGTTTGGCGTAGTGACGAATTCATCGGAGTTCGATGCAATGACGGTCGACATAATTGAATGGCACTAGACGGTCGGTAACGGATCTCCAAGACCTAGGCTGCGCACGCCGCGCCGGGATACGAAAAGCTCGGCCCCCAACAGCGCCAAACCGAAGATCATAAGATATCGCCAAACATTGCTGGCGGGAGGCGCCTTCATCGGCGTCCGTAGGCCAGCCCGTGCAGACGCGTTCGGATCGACCCCGAAGATGCGTTTGATTACCGTTGCATCAGCGACGGTTGGATCCGATTCCGACGCCGGCGGCTCGAAGGCCAGGAATTGCACTTGTCCCGGCGTGGCCAATCGATATATACCGCGGGTCGCGAACACTGGCGCCGGATCCGCGACCAGACCTCGCCCGTCAACTTTGGCTACGGCGCCGTTTGGCCGCGTGGTCTCCACCATTCCATTTGTCCAACCGAAGATTCCGCGCCCGTCGCCGATCGAAAAGTTCGATGCAGTCGTCCCCGCCATTGCCGCCCGAAATACCGACGACACTAGTTGTGGAAAGGCCGCGGAAACTCCCAACCCACTAGACGCGCGTTCCGGCGATGTACCCAGTAGTAAGATCGAACCCGCGCCCTGATCGAACTTCACCATCGCGGGCGAGCCATTGGACCAACGCATCACCACCGCGGCTTCGGTCGACGGCGTGATCGCATATCCGCTTTGGATCGGAACCGCAAGAAGGGCTTCGCGGTCAGCGGGTGAGATCCCCGTGACCGCCGCCGCCGTCGGGTCCGACACCCGTAAACGCCAGACCGAACCGGTCGGTAATCGAGCCAACTGCGAAAGGCCTGCAGGCGCGCGATTCCAGGCTTCGGTGTTTAGATCGTCGCCGGCGAACAGCCAAACGGTACCGCCACGTTTGGCGTATTCACTCAAGTGCTGCAATTGAACCGCATCCGGTTGAGAATGGATCGTCGACACTATGATCTGGTATTGGTCCAACGCTGTTTGGTCCGGCAAACTCGTCTGCACGTCCTGATCATTGCCCGTGACCACCGCCAAACCCGCCTTCAAATACACGGTCGCATCCGACTGGTCTGCGATCAGCAGCGCTGCCCGCGGACGGGCTGGAGGCAGACTGAAGACCAATTGGTCGTCAGCGGCAAATTCATCGGGAATGGTCGAATTCAATTGACCCGTTATCTGGCCATTTACTTCGGTGCGCCACTCGATCCCCGGTTGTTTCCCGGCGGGGCCATCCAACCGCCATTGTTTGCGTACGGCCGCGACCGATTCGCCGTCGATGGTCACGAGTGAGGCCGAGACCACGACCCCCTCGGTCGTATACATCGCATCCATATCCGACCAATGCGTATTGGTTCCAATGGACGCGCCCACGGGCAGCGTCGAAATACTCCCGTTGGATCGTTGGATCGCGCGGCGAAGTTCGGCTTCGTCGTCCAAACCACTCGCTTGAAAATCCGAGACGATCAACAACTCACCTGCCGATTCCACGCTGGCATCAAACACTTCGCCGCCCACCCGGATCGCCCCCGCATAATTGGCGGGGCCATCCGTCACGGAATAGGCATCGATGGCTTTGACCAACGCGGCTTTGTCATCGGTCAGGGGCGCCGCCACCTGGACCGTCGCGCCGAACGTTACCACCGCTGCCCGATCACGCGGCG
>JBDSEC010000030.1:0-6346 GCA_039920205.1 Pyrinomonadaceae bacterium | reverse complement strand
TGGGCTAGGGCGTAATGGCTGCCTGCGACTTTTGGTATGCTACGTGCAACGGATGTCAATTGGGGAATGGACCAGCAGTTGGATCTGTGACGAAGGAGACTAGTACATGAGAAATAGAGCATTTGGTTTGGCCGTCGTATTTGGCCTGATCGCAACGTTTTCAACCTCGGTTTTTGCACAAAATGATCGCAATGCATATACTCCGCCTAATTGGGCGGTGGGGACCTGGTATGGAACCACGTCCTATGGCCCGAGAATTATTATCACTATTCAACGAAATGGGACGGTGACGTCACAGATCGAAAGCAACATTGCTTACGGCGTATACCGGCGCGGTGATATTGCAGAATTCGATACCATCAGCGTCTCGGTCACGCGTTCCGGCAACGCGATCGAAACCTATAACGCCGCCAGCGGCGAGCGGGTGGTTTACTCCAAGCGGCCGTGGAACGACGGTGGCGGACCGACGACCTATCCCGGTAACAACCCGACGTATCCCGGCGGTAATTACCCGATCTATGGGAACAATGACGCCGCCGGTTTGGGCCAGCAGGGCGTGATGGTTTATGAAGACCGCAATTCGCGCGGCCGGTCGCAATCGTTCGGTTACGGACGTTATCTTTCCGGCGCCGGATCGTTCGGCGAGCTGCGGAATGACAAGGCGTCGTCGGTCGTCGTCCAGAGTGGTTACCACGTTCGCATTTGCGAAAGCGAAGGCAATGGCGGTGGTGACGGACGCTGTGAAGACTACGGTCCGGGTAGTTACAACCTGCGCTATGACGACAAGGCGTCATACGTCGAAGTAACGCGGAATGGCGTTTACGGCGATTACAATAATAGCGGCAATTACCCCGGCAACGGCAACTACCCTGGTTCGGGAAATTATCCGGCGCCGGGCTATCCGACGGGTAGCAACGCGATCTACCTCAACGACCTAGTGGGTCAAAAGACGTCGGACGCGGATCGCGAGATGCGTTCGCGCGGATTTCGCCAAGTCGATTCCTTTCGCGATGGCGGGACCGATTTCCGGATCTGGTTCAGGTCGATCAGCCGGCAATGCATCGAGGTTCAGCTCGACCGTAGCCGGTACAGCGCGGTGACCGACATTGGCAGCCACGCGCGTTGTCAGTAAACAGGATAGGCAAAGTAACTTCGGCCCCAGCCAATGGCGATCCGCCATCGGCTGGGGCCGAACCTTTTCTATTGCGAACAAGCGATACCGGATCAGAGTATCGTTTGCCAGATCTGATAGCCGTACCAGCAACCAAACGCAATGCTCAGCACTCCGGCCGCGGTCTGCAATCCATGATGGATACCATAAAAGCGCGAAGTAAGCGCAAAGGGCAGGCCCACCAAAGCAGACATCAACAACATCCCGCCCACCGATCCGATGCCGAAAATAGTCAAGTAGAGTAACCCTACTTTTACGGAACCGGTCTGCGCCACGACGATAATGATCAATGCGCCCGAGCCGGCCAACCCGTGCATGGCGCCAACCAGGAACGGTTTGATACCAACCTGCTTGAGCGCATGCGAGTGGGTTTTTACCGGCCCCAAATGCTGTGTCTCTGATTCGTGAAAGTGAACATGGAGGTGCGAGACACCGTCGTGCGAATGCTTATGCAGGTGAACCCTTGAAGGCCGCCGCAACGCGCGGATCAGCGCGCTGGCACCCAGGGCAATGATCATCACGGCAACACCGAGCTCCAGCCATTCACCGACCCGATCGGGAATCGCCACGCGCAACGCCAAAACCAGAATGCCCACCACCACCAACGAAAACGTATGCCCGATGCCCCACAGACCACCCACGAACGCCTAACGCCAGACGCTGCGATGCTCGCTGACAATGGTCGAAACCGCGACGACATGGTCGGCTTCGGTCGCGTGCTTGAGGCCGTAAATCAACCCCAGCCCGAGCAGTGCAAATGTTCCCGTCGAATCCAAAATATCCACCCCTAGCAAATACGCGGCAATTGTTCACCCGCCAGCATATCAACGATGCGAGTGCCGCCAAAGCCGGTTTTCATCGACACGATGCCGCGAGGCTCATCGAGCCTAATTAATCTAACCGCGTCTTTCAAGGAAATGTTCGCCGATACCGGCGACCGCGGCGCAGGGTGAGACCTCAATTCAACTCGACCGTCTGTGATATGGTGTTGCCAAAAATCAGCTTGTCCCAAAATGAGTTTCAACGAACCAAATAAATCAAAGCTCTATTTCGCCGTGGCGGTGGCCGCGGTTCTGGCTTGTCTAACGGTTTCTTTACACGCACAGAATTACGGTTACGACACGTGGACCACGGCGAACGGGTTGCCGCAAAACACCGTCACCGAGGTGGTCCAAACCCCGGACGGGTACCTTTGGTTAAGCACCTTCGACGGGTTGGCGCGGTTCGACGGCGTGCGCTTCACCATCTTCGATAAAGGAAATAGCCCGGGCATTCTCAACAATCGGTTCACGGGACTTCTCGCGGATTCCGACGGCGTGGTCTGGGCTTCGACCGAAAATGGGGTAGTCACGACCTACCGGAACGGGATCTTTACCTCGTACCCCACGCCTGAAACTTGGAATAGCCCGATCGGTATCATCCGGGGCGCGGGCGGCCAGGCGATCATCGAAACGTTCGACGCTTTCTATTCGCTGCAGGATGGAAAGTTCGTGCCCACGCCTGATCGCAAAGTGCGGAACGACCGGCAGATCTATTATGCGTCTTCGGGCGCGAAGTGGACGCTCACGCGCAGTGCGGCGGTGCGCGAAAAAGACGGCCAAAGCACGACCTATGCGCTCGCGCTTCCTTCGGAATTTTTAGTTTCGACGCGCAGTCTGCCGGTTTACGAAGATCGGCGGGGCGCCCTCTGGACCAGCTTTGAAAAGAGGCTGGTTCGATTGATGAACGGAACCGTATCCGTATTTACGCCGGTCGAATTACCCGCGTTGGGCTCGTTAAATTTGCGCACTATTTTGGACACGGCGGACGGCGGGGTAGGGTTCTTGTTCGAAACCGGCGATCTAGCGCAAACCGTTGAATCACAGTTCGTTCGTTTCAAAGACGACCAATTCACCGCCTATAAACTGGGCCGATCCGTTGGCGCGAGCTTCAGTTTAACCGACCGCGAAGGGAATTTCTGGCTAGCGTCGGCGACCGGACTGCGCCGCTTGCGTCCGCAATTGATCACCACCCTTTCAGTAACGGACGGCTTGATCAATAACGAGGTCTACCCGCTGCTGCAAACGGCCGCGGGCGATGTTTTCATCGGGACCAGCCACGGGATCAGCCGCTACTCCGCGGGAAAGCTGACCGACTCCGGTTTGAAATATGCGAGCAACGGGCCGCTCAATACCCGCGGATTATGGGAGGACCCGCAGGCGCGACTTTGGATCGGCTTTCAGGGTGAAGGCGGCTTCGGCCGATTTAGCGCACCGGCGTCGGTTAGCCATATCGGTAAAGACGACCTGCCGAACGGCGCCACCGACTTTGCCGCCGATAGCGCAGGGAACATATGGATCGCGACGGAAGAGGGCCTGTACGAATACCGGGACGATCAAAAGATCGCGCACTACGGAGCGAACGACGGCTTGCCCAGCGGGCGGGTAATTACTCTCCATTTTAACCGCGCCGGGAATTTGTGGTTGGGCACGTTTGACGGATTGGCCCAATTCAAAGACGGCAAATTCATCAGCTACAACACGGCGTCGGACAGCCCGAAGGGATTTGTCAGGGCGATTTACGAAGACGCGGACGGGGTGCTCTGGTTCGGGACCTATGCCGACGGTTTGGTGCGTTATAAGGACGGTAAGTTCTTTAATTACCGTGTCGAGCACGGTCTCTTCAACAACGGTGTTTTCTCTATTCTGGAAGACGACCGGGGTAATGTTTGGATGTCGAGCAATCGCGGCATTCATCGCGTCGCTAAGCAAGAACTGAACGATCTGGCCGACGGGAAGATCACCAAGCTCAACAGCGTATCGTACGACGAGCGTGACGGCATGCTCAGCGCGGAATGCAATGGGGGCCGGATCTCCGGCGGCATCAAAACCAAAGACGGCAAACTCTGGTTTGCGACGATGGGCGGCGTGGCCATTGTCGATCCCGCCGCAGAAAGGCTCAATCCCTTGCCGCCACCGGTCTTGATCGAAAAGGTAGCGGTCGACCGCAAAGCTGTGGACCAACCGGCTTTGCAAACGATCTTGCGTGATCCGCGCGGGTCGGTACAGTTGGAACCGGGCCAAACGTCGGTGGAGATCGAGTTTACCGGTCTGAGTCTGATCAAGTCCGAGCAGGTCAAATTCAAGTACAAGCTCGACGGGATCGAATCCGATTGGATCGATGCCGGAACGCGGCGCACGGCGAACTACTCTTACTTGCCGCCCGGCACCTACACTTTCCGGGTGATCGCTGCCAACGCTAACGGCGTCTGGAATAACAACGGTGCGACGCTCCGGATCATCGTTCGCCCACACTTTTATCAGACCTGGTGGTTCCGAACACTGGCCGCTGTGTTCGTTGCGTTCGCGGTGGGGTTGATCTTTTACACCCGCGTTTCACACCTGCGGAAGATCGCGGACACCAAGACCGCCTTTTCGCGGCAATTGATCGAATCGCAGGAAGCGGAACGCAAGCGGATCGCCTCGGAACTGCACGATGGTCTAGGCCAAAGCCTAGTGGTGATCAAGAACCGCGCCATGTTGGGGCTCAAACGGGGCGACGACTCGGAACGCGTGGCGAAAGAATTGAACAGCATTTCCGATTCTGCCGCCCAGGCCTTGGACGAAGTACGCGAGATCACCAATAATCTTCGCCCGCAGTTGCTAGATCGCCTGGGCTTGACCAAGGCACTAACCTCAATGTGCAAAAAGATGTCCGGGGTGGTCGAGGTTGAATGCGACGTCGCTGATATCGACCATATTTTCAACGAACACGAGGAGATCAGCCTTTACCGGATCGTGCAGGAATCGCTAAACAACATCATCAAACATTCGTCCGCCACGGACGCGAGCGTTATCATCAAACGAGAACCAAGCAGAGTGATCATGCAGATCAAAGACAATGGTCGGGGATTCGATCCCGCAACGGTCCGAAGCGGACTCGGATTAACCGGATTACGCGAGCGGGCGCAGTTGTTGCACGGCGAACTATCGATCGAGTCAAAGTCCGGTGAGGGAGCCACGATCAACGTGAATATTCCGATCAATTCGGGAGAAGGGGAGAAGGGGAGAAAGGGAGAAAGGGAGAAAGGGAAAACAGATGAGCGGAACCAAGATCGTGGTTTCGATTCCCATCCAAAAACGTAGAATTGCATTGCCGTTACCGAGGGATGAGTCAATGATTTGATTGTCAACTTGGGCCTTAGTCGTTCAGTAAATGAATCGAGCTAATGAAAATAATGAGTTGCCACTCAGCTTTAGCTAGTGGTTGGATCGGGAAGCCATATCGGATTTAGCCGAAGATCGAAAATGATAATATCCTTTTGGCTTCAGCCCAATCTCTTTTTTCCCCGGACAGTTTGGGCGAAAGCCAAGCGGTGAAACGCTTTGAAAAAGATTCGGCTAAAGCCGCCAATTTCTAGGATCACCCACTACCTGAAGGTAGTGGCAACTTATCGGAATGGTAGATCCCATGCCGAGCTGAGTTGTCGGTAAAGACCCACTTGGCACGTAACAACCCGAATCGGTTGAAAATATGACCAACCAGATCACCATCGTCCTGGCCGACGACCATCCGATCGTGCGGAAGGGTTTGCGCGAAGTTATCGAAGAAGACCCCCAACTGCGAGTGGTGGCGGAAGCGAGTAATGGCCAGGAAGCGGTCGAAGCGATCGAAGTGCACGCGCCGCGGATGGTCATCCTGGATGTCGACATGCCGGTCATGAATGGTTTTGACGCCGCGCGCGAGATCCGAGCCAAGCAGTTGGCGACCGAGATCGTCTTCCTAACCATGCACCGAGACGAAGACCTGTTCAATGAAGCGATCGATCTGGGCGCCAAGGGTTTCGTTCTGAAGGACAGTGCCCTGGCCGACGTCGTCGATTGCATCAAGGCCGTCGCTGCGCGTGAACGTTACGCGAGCCACGCGTTGACCAATTTTCTGCTCAACCGTAGCCGCCGCGCGTTGAAGCTCACTGAAGAAAAACCGACCCTCAACGACCTGACCCCCACGGAACGCAGCGTCTTGAAATTGATCGCCGAAGATCTAACCAGCAAAGAGATCGGCGAGCGACTCTTCATCAGCCCCCGCACCGTGGAAAAACACCGCCAGAACATTTGTCAAAAACTGGAATTGCAGGGAAGCCATTCGTTATTGAAGTTCGCGCTCTCGCACAAGTCGGAGCTGCTCTAAAAACTC
>JBDSEC010000029.1:0-6986 GCA_039920205.1 Pyrinomonadaceae bacterium | reverse complement strand
GTAGCGGGGGGCTCGCTGCGGGTAGTCAGTACCCCCTGCCGTAGCGGGGGGCTCGCTGCGGGTAGTCAGTACCCCCTGCGGTAGCGGGGGGCTTTCTTCCGATCAGTCGAAATCCGGTAAGTCATTGCCCTGTCCATTGATCACATAGTCTGTCGCCCGAGCGACACTTTGCTCATTCCAAAGGCGCCGGCGACTGCCTTTATCCGCCCACGGACTGTACGATTCGGTCCAGAGCGCCGCTTCGCGCAACTGCCGCGTGGCGTTTGCCTTGAAAGCGTTCAGTACGAGCGACGACTTTTTTGATCCGCTTGAAACCACTGTGTTCACATGATTCGTTCGCACATTGTAAGCAAGCAAATCCCATCCTCATTTGGCACACGTATCACGAATAGCGTTCGCTACGGCGTTGCGTCGTCTTGCGTCGAGCTTGACCGGATCCCCCTTCATTGAGTCTTCGTGATGTTTTCTTAAGGGAGCGTTGGCGGGTAAATAGGGCGAACCATACTGATTGTGAAACCGATCGATCGAACCGCGCTCGTCACCGCGAAGCCAGGTTCCATAGCAACGGAAGCTAATGAAGTACGCTAACGGGGTTTCAGTATCGTTCCACCTGGTTCGGGTAAACAAGAGAGCCACCCGCTACCGCAGGTGGTACTGACCTCATTTTGCCGGTTGCTTGATTATTATAGGACCAGAGCCACCCGCTACCGCAGGTGGTACTGACCTCATTGCCACAAAAAGCCACCCGCTACCGCAGGTGGTACTGACCTTGTTGCCACAAAGAAAGCCACCCGCTACCGCAGGTGGTACTGACCGCCCATCACCGGCGCAAGATCGACGCCAACGTGGTCAGTAACCGTTCTGCGGTGTAGGGTTTGGGCAAGAATGCCTCTACTTCTAAACTGCTCACTTCCGCGGTCCGGCTATTTCCCGTCAGACCGCTGGCGGCAATGATCTTCACCTTTGGATTCAGTTTCCGCAGTGCCCGAATGGTCGAGGGGCCATCCATGAACGGCATCATCATGTCGGTAAGAACCACGGCGACATCGTTACGATATTCGGCGTAAAGCGCTAAGGCCTCGGTACCGTCAGCAGCCAACCGGACCTGGTAACCGAACGTCTCCAGCGTACCCTTGGTGATCTCGCGAATGGATTCTTCATCGTCCACCACCAGAATAAGTTCACCGTGGCCTACGGGAAGATCCGGCCGCGTCCAGATAACCGGAGCCTCGTGTCCAATGTCCGCGACCGGCAACATGAAAACGAATTGGGTTCCCCGGCCTATTTCGCTGTACACGTTGATAAACCCACCGTGGCTGCGAACGATCGTGAGCGCCGTGCTTAAACCCAGTCCGGTCCCTTGGCCGATCTGTTTGGTCGTGTAGAACGGCTCAAAGATACGGTTGACGACATCGGGCGGCATCCCCGTCCCCGAATCTTCCACGGTAATGGCGACGTACCGGCCCGGCTTGGCCTCGATATGAATTTGCGAATAGTTCTGATCTAGCTCTTTATTCTCGGCCGCGATCCGCAAGGTTCCACCATGCGGCATGGCATCGCGCGCGTTTACACACAAGTTCATCAATACCTGGTGGATCTGCGTCGCGTCGGCCGAGATCGCGTCCAGGTTTTCCGGGATGTTGAACTTGATACTGATGCCCTTGGACAAGGTTTCGCCCATGATCTTGATCACATCTTTGAGCAGATGTTTCGGCTGCAGGACGACGCGTTCGCCCTCGATCCCGCGCGCGAAAGACAACACCTGTTTGACCATGCTGCCGCCGCGCTCGGCATTGGTCTGCAAGATCGATAACCAGCGTTGGCTTTCAGCGTCGGTCAGCTTTAACTGCAACATCTCGATCGCCATTAAGATCGGACCGAGTATGTTATTCAGATCGTGCGCGATCCCGCTGGCCAAGGTGCCGATCGATTCCATTCGCTGGGCACGCAGGAACTGAGATTCCAAGCGCTTCTTTTCGGTCACATCCGTATTGATGGCCAAGACCGATCGTGGTTCGCCCCGCTCGTCACGGACCAGGGTCCAGCGGCTCTCGACCACGATCTCTTTGCCGCCGCGAGTGGTGTGGCGCAACTCGCCCACCCAATCGCCCGACTCTAGAACCGTACGTTTAGCTAACTCGAACGGTGCGCGATTGTTCTTGTACAACAACTCGCCCACGTCCGAGCCAATCACTTCCGCTTTGGTCCAGCCGTAAACACGTTCGGCCCCGCGGTTCCAATAAAGCAATTTGTCCTGCAGATCACACACGATGATCGCTTCGCGGGCTTCGTCTAACAGTGCGGCTTGTTCGCGGATCTGTTCCTCGCCCTGCTTGCGTTCAGTAATGTCGTAACGGATAGAGACGTATTGATACGGCTTCCCCAGCTCATTCGAGAACGGTACGATGGTCGTATCGACCCAATAGATGCTGCCGTCTTTGGCCCGATTTCGGAGGTCACCGCGCCAGGTTTGGCCGGCAGCGATGGTGGTCCAAATATTACGAATGAATTCTTGCGGGTGATAGCCGCTATTGATAATACGGTGGTCTTGCCCGATCAATTCAACGCGCGCATAGCCCGAGATCTCGCAGAACTTGTCGTTGACGTAACTTATGATCCCGCGCTGGTCGGTGATGGCGACGATGGCGGACTCGTCCAGCGCAAACTTAAGGTCCGCCAGTTCTTTCAGCGAACGCTTAAGGGCGGCTTCGGGACTCGGCGTGATCTCGTCTTGCTCTAGCATCGTTTACGTAGGGAAACTCGGTTATGAAGCCGCTTCGGCTTCGTCCACCTTTGATTCGGGCAATTTCTTCAACCGGTAGCGCAATTGGTCGCGCGATATCCCCAGCAGTTCCGCCGCGCGCGTTTGGTTGCCGTTACTTTGCTCGAACGCCTGACGGACCAGAGAGTCTTCGACCTCGTCTAACTGTAGCCCGTCGGATGGCAGTTGGATCTTCCAACCCGGGCCGCCCGCGCGGTTCGAAGTACCCGTCATAACCGCCGCGGCCGACTCCGCAATGATACCGCCCGGCAAATAATCGGTAGTGATCAGTTCGCTATCCTCCAGGATCAAAGTGCGCTCGATCACATTACGCAATTCGCGTACGTTTCCGGGCCAGTGATAGCGGCGGAAGGCGATCGTAACGTCGTTCCGCAATCCGCGGATCGGCCGACGAAGTTTCAACCGTTTCCCTAATGCTGAAATGTAATGCTCGGCCAGCAACAATACATCCTCGCCGCGTTCGCGCAAGGGCGGAATATCGATCTGGATCACCGAAAGCCGATAGTAAAGGTCCAACCGGAAGCGGCCCGCTTCGCTCTCGGCCCGCAGATCTCGATTTGAAGCGGCGATCACGCGAACGTCAAGAGCGATGTCTTTCAGGCCACCAACCCGGCGAAATGCCCCCTCTTCCAACACCCGCAAGAGTTTTGCCTGCAGTCCGAGTTCCAGTTCCCCGATCTCGTCCAAAAAAAGCGTGCCGCCCTCGGCCTGTTCAAAAAGACCTTCCTTGCGCGCCTTCGCATCGGTAAAGGCGCCCTTTTCGTACCCGAACAATTCCGATTCGATCAAGTTGGCCGGAAGCGCGGCGCAGTTGATCGCCACAAACGGCGATTCCGAACGGCGCGAACCGTAGTGGATCGCCTTGGCCACCAGATCTTTACCGGTGCCCGATTCGCCTTGCAATAGGACCGAGGTAGCCTCGCTCTCGGCCACCTTGCGCGACAGGTTTAGCATTGAGCGAATGGCCGTCGACTCGCCGATGATCTGGTCAAAACTGAAGTCGCGGGCGCGTTCGCTGCGTATCTCTTTGACTTCGCGGCGAAGCTGATGCGCCTCGGTACCGTTGCGGATCGTGACCCGCAGTTCTTCGAGCTTTACCGGTTTACCGATGAAATCGTAAGCGCCGCCACGCAGCGCCGAGATGGTATTTTCGACCAACACGTTCCCCGTGATCATGA
Organism: Pyrinomonadaceae bacterium; assembly: GCA_039920205.1. Taxonomy (GTDB): domain Bacteria; phylum Acidobacteriota; class Blastocatellia; order Pyrinomonadales; family Pyrinomonadaceae; genus JBDSEC01. The sequence continues at coordinate 3,026 of JBDSEC010000029.1, read as the reverse complement.
TGATCACCGCATCGGAATAACGCCCCTTAATTTCGCGCAGCACATCCAAGCCGGAACCGTCGGGAAGATCGATGTCCAACAATACGGCCGACGGGAGTTCCGCATCGAAAACGCTGATCGCCGCGGCGACCGTGCCGACTTCGATCGGTACATAGCCCCAACTGCGCAGCGCTTCGCCCAACGTCAACCGCATCATCGGGTCATCGTCAACAACGAGGATCTTGTTTTTGGTTATTTTCACAGTACCTTATGGAGCGGTCATTGGAACGGTACATTTACGCGTCCAGGCGCGCCTACCTGGGTCAAATTCCTCAATCAGTAAACTCATTCTAGCATTTTACTAAGAAAATCGCGCATTCACCGAGCTGGCACTTGCTTTGCAATTACCGAGAGCGGCGGCGTTGAAGCAAGCCGTTGAAAAAGGGGTTTCGTTATCATGTCACTTATTTTTCTAGTATTTTTGTTATTGCCAACGATGGTGTTGGCCTACGCGATGCTGGCGACGTTTTATGGACCGACCCGGGCTTTTTACGGCCTCGCGTGGATCCCGTTAGCCCTCTTCGCCGTTACCTATTTTGTCCGGCTTTCACTGGCCGATCAACAGGTGCCGGATAGCTGGACCTCAATGGCGTTTCTCTCGATCGGCTGGACCAGTCTGCTGCAAGCTATTTTGGGCGGCATTCTGACCGCCCGGGCCTATTACCGAAAGCGGACGATCATTGGGTTGCTGTTCGCGACGGCGTTGGTGCTGCTGCCGTTCATCTTTAGGGGTTGAAGCTCTCGGTCCCGGTTAAGAGGGGGTCTACGACCGCCGTGGTCGCGGGTCATCGAAATACCTGCGTTGAAGACCGCCGCGCAAACTACGAAGGAACACCCTGCTGACCTAGTTCGGGTATTCGAATCACCGGCGGTCGAAGACCGCCTCTAAACAGGGATAGTGTGTTACAGGGATAGTGTTCTTGGGCCGCCGTCGAACGCGGGACTAACCCCGTGGCGTAGCTCGCCACCTTTTTCGAATCCGCCCTCCTTCGAAGCACCCTCCCGGACGGTCCGGTTTCTGACGTGGCTCGTGGCGAAACACTCTTGCATAATGACGGGCGACCTACGGGCTACCGTCTACTGACTACCTCTTCCGTCTTCTTGACACCCTCCCATCCGCATGACAGCATCGCTCGATTATCATACTGGTGGTTTTCGGGCTTAATTTTTTATGCGTATTTTGGTTATCGGGGCAGGCGGGCGCGAGCACGCGATGCTATGGGCGATGGCTCGCGGCGGTGAATTGCTGGAGCTTTTTTGTGCGCCCGGCAATGCCGGGATCGAGCAGGTTGCGCAGTGCGTCCCGATCCAGGTCACCGATGTCACCGGCCTGGCCCAATTTGCCCAAGATAACCGGATCGACCTGACCATCGCCGGCGGCGAGACCAGTTTGGCCGTCGGCGTGGCGGATGAATTTGCCCGGCGCGGACTGCCGTTTGCCGGCGCTACGCAAGCGGCCGCGCGCCTGGAATCGAGCAAGGCGTTCAGCAAAGATTTCTTTACCCGCCACCGGATCCCGACCGCGCATTATCGGGTCGCGGACACGGCGGATAAGGCGCTCGGCATCCTTCAGCGCGGCGAATTTGGTGACGAGTCAGCACCGACCGTGGTCAAGGTCGACGGCCTGGCCGCAGGCAAGGGCGTAGTCGTCGCGCGTTCGCGGGCCGAGGCGTCTGCCGCCGTCAAGGAAATGTTCGCGGCCGGCGCGACCAGATTGGTTTTGGAAGAGACCTTGACTGGCCGCGAGGCTTCACTTTTGGTCTTTGCCGATGGCCGCGATTATGTCGTTATGCCGCCCGCGCGCGATCATAAACGGATCGGCGAGAACGATACCGGCCGCAACACGGGCGGCATGGGCGCGGTGACCGACGAGGGCATTTTGGACCCGGCGCAATTGCAGGCGGCGCTAAGCACGGTGATCGAACCCGCGTTGGCCGGTGCGGCGGCCGAAGGATTTCCTTTTCGCGGTGTTTTGTTCGCCGGGTTGATGCTGACGCCGGACGGGATCCAAACATTGGAGTTTAATGTCCGGTTCGGCGACCCCGAAGCGCAGGCGATATTGGTTCGATTGAACTCATCACTGGTTTCACTTTTCGAGGGCGTGTCGCGCGGTTCGCTGGCGCAAACGAAGGTCGAATGGGATCCCGAGCCGTCGGCCTGCGTGGTTCTCGCCGCGCGCGGTTATCCCGGCAAGCCCGAAACCGGAGCGGTAATTAACGGCCTGGATCAAGTGTCATTGGGCGTACAGGTGTTCCATGCCGGCACGGCATGTAATGAAATTGGCGAATATGTCACTAACGGTGGGCGAGTGCTGGGGGTAACCGCGACCGGCACGGATCTCCCCGGTGCCTTGAGCAAATGTTACGCGGCGGTGGGTCAAATTAGCTGGGAAGGCATGCAGTTTCGGAGGGATATTGGGAGGGGGTTGGGGGTTAGGGGTTAGGGGTTGGGTGATGGGTGTTGGGTGCCGGGTGCCGGGTGCTGGGTGTTGGGTGCTGGGTGTTGGGTGTCGGGTGTTGGGTGTCGGGTGTTGGGTGTTGGGTGTCGGGTGTTGGGTGTTGGGTGCTGGGGTTTGGGAGGTGCGGTCATTGTGATGGCAGGTTCACCCGCAAGGAGTTTTTCTTCCCCCGGCCCCTGACCCCCGATCCCCGACACCGCCGCTTCGGCCCGGCACCTTCGGTGCTCCGGGTTCCGGCCCCAACACCCGGCAGCCAACACCCAAAACCCTTTCTTATGAAACTTTGTCCGAAATGTTCTGAAAAGTACGATGACGCGCAGGGATTTTGTCCGCGTGACGGATCGGTCCTGGCCGAAGATCATTCGGCGTTGATCGGCCGGGTGCTGGATGGACAGTACGAGATCGAAGCCTTCATTGCCGCTGGCGGCATGGGCGCGGTCTATCGCGCGCGGCACATATTGCTGGGAGATCGCGTCGCAATAAAGGTGCTTCCCGCCGGCATGCAACGCAACGGCGATTGGCTAAAACG
>JBDSEC010000028.1:0-5104 GCA_039920205.1 Pyrinomonadaceae bacterium | reverse complement strand
AGATCACCTGCGCCGCGTATTCCGTATGCGCACGCTGATAGAATTCCCAACGGGCCAGCAACCCCACGCCCGCGACAACTGAAAGCAACAACGCCGCGGCTCCGAAGAATTTCCAGGGATTTCGCCGCACCCATTTCGCGCTGCTGACGATCGTGTTAGGTGGTTTGGCCAAGATCGGTTCGTCGTCGAGAAAGCGCCGGAGATCTTCGGCCAGCGCCGCCGCGCTTTTATAACGAGCGCGCGGCTCTTTCTGCAGACACTTCAGGCAGATCGTCTCAAGTTCGCGCGGGATCCCGGGCCGATGCCAGGCGGGCGAGACCGGCTCTTCCGTAAGCACCCGCACGGCGATCGCGGTTTCGCTGTCTTCGGGCAGAAAGGGTGGCCGGCCCGCGAGCATCTCGTACAGGATCGCGCCCAGGGAATAAATATCCGCGGCTGGTCCAACGTGCTTGCTGTTGCCCTGGGCCTGTTCGGGCGCCATGTAAGTTGGTGTGCCCACGATCATGCCCGAACGGGTCAAGTGCGAGTCGTCATTCAATCGTTTGGCGATACCAAAGTCGGTGATCTTTGGCACACCATCCAGATCGAGTAAGACATTTGCGGGCTTCATGTCGCGGTGCACGACATGATTTTGATGAGCAAAGTGCAGGGCGCGCGCGATCGTCATCATCAATTCGGCAGCTTCGCGTGGCGTCGGCAATTCTTTACGTATTCGATCAGCCAACGAACCGCCGCGCACGTACTCTAACGAATAGAAGGGAGCACCTTCGTGTTCGCCGATCTCGTAAATATGCGCAATGTTAGTGTGATTTAGACCGGCGGCGGTTTCGGCCTCTTCCATGAACCGCTGTAATTCGCGCGGTCCGTAATGACCAGTGAGCATTTTCAGCGCGACGTGACGGTTCAGTTCGACCTGGCGGGCCAGATAAACCACGCCCATTCCACCGCGCCCGAGTTCACTTTCGATCTCGTATCCACCAAATGATCTTAGGGGCGGCGTTGTCGGGCTTAGCGCTGGCGGCAGCGGCGGACTCGCACTCTCCTCAGGCATGCGCGGATTATTGCATAAACTCGGCAGGAAAGAGTAGAAGAGGTAGTCGGTAGTCGGTAGCCGGTAGCCGGTAGCCGGTAGACTTAGAGACCGTAGACGAAAAAGAACCGTTCCGGTTCATTTTCCCTTTTCATTGTCCATTATCCATTGTCCTGCTGCGCCTGCTCCGCGATCCGGCGTAGCATCCCACCAAAGATCAAATGATGAAAGGGAAGGATCGAGTACCAGTAAAGCCGTCCCCACAAACCGACCGGATCGAATGTCGCGGTCTGACGGATGGTGGACGAATAAGCGTCGCCATTAACTTCGAATTCCAGCCACGCGCGACCGGGTAGCTTCATCTCTGCGCTGAGGCGAAGCAGGTGATCCGATTCGAATGCTTCGACTCGCCAAAAGTCGACCGCATCACCAACCCGCAGTGTTTTAGACGCCGGACGCCCGCGGCGAATCCCAATACCACCGATCAGCAGGTCCAAGAATCCGCGCAATTTCCACATCCAGTTCCAAGCGTACCAACCCGACCGGCCGCCGATGCGTTGGATCGGCCCGAAGGCCACCGACGGGGGCCGAGGGACAGTGGCCGTGCGCGAATCGATCAGGCGCGGCCCGAAGTGAACCTCGCCAAAGACTGTCGGTGGTCCCGAAGACGAAAGCGCATCCGACCAACGAGTGGCCGCATATTCGCGGCCTTCGTTCACCAACGATCGGTGCACCGCAGCGTCGATACCGACCGGCCTGATATCGAATACTTCATGCGCCGCCTGGTCGCGCACCACGGTGGAATGCACGATGCTTTCGATCAGCTTTCGCCCGATACGCGCGTATAGCGGAGTCACCAAACCCAGCCAAAGACTAGAAATGAACGGCGTCAACACCGGAACCGGGATCATGCGGATACGCATTCCGCGCAGCCGGGCATAAGATCGCATGATATCGGCATAGGACACCTGATCGGCGCCACCGATCTCGTAAACGCGACAGGCAGAAACGGGCAGGTCCAAACCAGCTTTCAGATAGGCGATCAAGTCGGTGATCGCGATCGGTTGGGCCTTCACTTTCACCCACTGCGGGGTGATCATGACCGGCAGTTTTTCGACCAGCGAGCGGATCATCTCGAAAGACAAACTACCCGAACCGATCACGATCGACGCGCGGAATTCCAGCACCGGTATCCCCGATGCGGCCAGGATCTTTCCCACCTCTTGCCGGCTTCGCAGGTGAGGGGACAGTTCCTCGTCTTCGTTTCCCAAACCACCCAAATAGATAATGCACTCGACGCCGGCGGATTTGGCGGCGGCGGCAAAATTCCCGGCGGCGAGGCGATCATTCTTTTCAAAAGACCCCGCAGAGCCCATGGAGTGGACCAGATAATAGGCCGTTCGCACTCCGGCCAAGGCGGTGTCCAGACTACGTGGATCAAGTAGATCTCCGGCCATGATCTCCGTCGATTCGCCCACGCGCGACCGCAGATATTCCGGCCGGCGCGCCAGGCAACGCACGCGATTCCCATCTTGCTCTAAAGCTTGCAGCAACCGGCCGCCGATGTATCCCGTGGCGCCGGTCAACAAGATAAGGCCGCTATCTGGAGATTCAATTGCTTTTTGAGCGGGCATACTCTGTTCACTTTACCGGCCGGCGGCGTCTGGTGGCACGGTTTTGATCACTTTGGTCGTGTCAAATCCGCGTTCGGCCATCTTGGTCAGCAATTGTTGATAGAGGGTCTCGTTCAACTGCGGCGTCCGACTCAGGATCCAAAGATACTTCCGGCTAGGGTCGCCGACCACCGCGTACTCATAGTTCGAACCCAAGTCGAGTATCCAGTAGTTACCGTAGAACGGCCAGAAGAACGTGACCTTTAACTTCGCATTGGTCTTCTTATCGGTGATCTTGGCCTTGCCCTTCGCGGTCGTGAATTCACCGTTCGCTTTGCGGCAGCGGTTGATCACGTCGATCTTGCCATCCGTCCGCATAACATATTCGGCAGTCACTGAATCGGCGCATTTCTTTTCAAAACGGTTCGGCAGTCGCGCGATCTCGTACCAAAGGCCTACGTAACGTGAAAGGTCGACCGAATCAACCACTTCCAGATCTTTTTCTGTTGGATCCATCGCATTTACCGTTGCATATGTAGTCGCAATAAACATTGCAAATAGGACGATCTTCAAAACCATATCAATTTCCTTACTCGCGTCGCGTAGCAAATGAGAAGGACCGCATCAACTCAAAAAACCGAGTTCGCTGCGGCCCTTCTCGCCCCCCCTTGCTCGTCAGGCCTAGGCCGCGGCGGCTGCCGGCGGCATCAAAACGGAATCGATGATATGGATCACACCGTTGGTGGCCTCGACATCGGCCGTGGTCACGTTGGCGTCGTTGATCTTGACGCCGCCCTCGGCGTTGACCTTGATCAGCGAACCCTGAACAGTTTTGGCCGAGGTCAGTTTCACCACCTCGCTAGCCGTTACCTTGCCTGGAACCACGTGATACAAAAGTATCGCGGTTAGCTTTTCCTTGTTCTCGGGCAACAACAACTGAGTGATCGTCTCGGCCGGGATCTCGGCGAACGCTGCGTCGGTCGGTGCAAACACCGTGAACGGACCCTCGCCCTTCAACGTGGTGATCAATCCGGCCGCGCCCAACGCCGCCGCCAAGTTCGAAAAGTTGCCCGCCGCCAGTGCGGTGTCGACGATATCAAATTCGTTTTCCATGAGTTACCTTTGTCTTTCTTGCTAGTTAAATGCGATCGATGCGACCGCGGTTAATGGGTTCACCTGAATTCCACCTGAGCTACATTTTCGGCATCAACACCGTGTCGATTACATGAATGACGCCGTTGGTGGTCATGATGTCGGTCTGCGTTACGTTTGAACTATTGACCCGGACGCCGTGCTTGGTGTTGATCTTGATCTTGGAACCCTGCAGGGTTTTGACGGACTTGCCGTTCATTTTCACGACTTGGCCGGCTAAAACCTGACCCGACACTACGTGGTACAGCAGGATGGCTTTCAGCTTTTCCTTGTTTTCCGGCTTGAGTAGCATTTCCACCGTTCCGGTTGGCAGTTTCGCGAATGCCTCATCGGTCGGAGCAAACACGGTGAATGGTCCCGCTCCCTTAAGCGCTTCGATCAGTTCGGCTGCACCCAATGCTGCGGCCAAAGTCTTAAATGTACCCGCCGCGACGGCGGTGTCTACGATGTCAGCGGACGGAGTGGTCGGTTTGGGCGTATCGGCCCGAACCGCGATCGGCGCCAAGGCAAATATGGCCAGAAGGCCCAAGGCTAAAGTATTCCGTGCGATGCTTTTCAATTGGAGATCTTTTAGGTTCATCATCTGATGCTTTCTTCCCTTTGGTTCTGCTTCGTTCCCGAAGCGGTTATTAATGTTACGTCGCTCCGCTGGCGAGCTAATTGCTCAAAATCCCATTTCATTCAAATGAGCGGTTTGAGCGATTTGAATGTAGAACGAAGAGGATGGAATGTCAAGCAGTAATTCAAAGTCATTGAATTAGTGATTAGTCTATGCGCGTTTTGGGCGTTTATGGTATACTGAAAATTGAAACAGATCGATCAGGGAATCCATGGCCACCACGACACTAACAACCAAGGAAGTAGCCCGTTTGCTGAACATCAGCGAAGCCACCGTAAAACGCTGGGCGGATGACGGTACGTTGAGTTCGGAAAAGACTGCGGGCGGACATCGCCGTTTCGATCTATACGCGGTAACGCAGTTGCGACGCACACAAACGTCTGACGCGGGGAACCGCGCTATTGCGGTCAGCACCGCGGAGTCGCCGGCTCCGCCCCGGCCGTTGACCGACCCGGCGGTTCTGGTTGACCTGATCCGGCACGGCGAGGAATCGGCGGTGACGACGGCATTGATCGCCGATTATGTGGGGCATCACCGATTGGCGGCGATCTTTGATCACACGCTGGCGGGAACAATGCGGGATATTGGCGAGCTTTGGGCGAGTGGCGAGATCACCATCGCGGACGAACATCTGGCGACGCGTCTGATCTTAACCGCTTTACAGCAACTCCGCGCGGTGGTCCGTATCGC
>JBDSEC010000027.1:0-3981 GCA_039920205.1 Pyrinomonadaceae bacterium | reverse complement strand
GCCCGTGAAGCCGAAGGAACCCAGCGCGTTGTCAAAAAGCTCTCCCCGGCTATTCGCGTTCAAAAGCCCGGCGTGGTTGCGGAAACTGTCACCGAGGCGCCCCCGGTCGAAACGGTGGAAGTCGCTGAAGTGCCAGTGGTAGCGGCCCCTGCGGTGAGCGAAGATGTGGCACCGGCCCCGGGCGTAGCGGCGCAACTGCCGCCGACCGGGACTCGCGTAAAAACCCTTCGCCTTACTCCGCAAGCCTTGAGCGCGGGGCTAAAGCACGGCGAACGTATCGCCATGCCCGCCGCCGTTCCGGCGGCCCAACCGGCCGGAGCACGCGCTGCGCGCGATGCCAAGGCCGGCCGCGGCGGCAAACGTGCGGGTCGCGATGGCGGCCGTTCGCAATTTGATCTGCAGGCTACACCGGGCGAAACCGCCACGCCGAAGACGACCTATATTCCACCTGCAGACGCGCGCAAAAAGCATGGACGCAGCACTCGTGGTGGCCCGGCCGCGCGCGGTGGCGCTCGCGGAAATGATCGGGGTGGACGTTTCCGCGACAATGATATTGGGGCCGCGCAACGGTCCCTGGAACAGGTCATCGAATCGCGCATCGCGGGCCGTTTAGGCCCCGCGGATGATGAGAATTTAAAGAATGTAAGGCTGGTCGAGGGTTCGACGGTCAAAGAGTTTGCCGAAAAATTGGGCATTAAGCCCAAGGACGTCGTGACGTTGTTGCTCAAAAAGGGCATCTTCGCCACCGTCAACCAAGCGCTCGGTGACGAGGTCGCGACCGACCTGGCCCGCCGTTTTGGTTATGAAGTTACCTTCGTTCCGTTCGAAGAGATGGTTGTCGAGGAAGAGTTCGAAGACCTGATCGCGTCGGATGGCGACGACGTCGAATTGCCGCGTGCGCCGGTGGTAACGGTCATGGGACACGTTGATCACGGTAAAACCTCGCTGCTGGATGGTATTCGTCAGACGGATGTGGCGGCGGGTGAAGCGGGCGGTATTACGCAACACATTGGCGCTTACAGCGTCCATGTTAAGAACCCGGATAAACCGGACGAAACCCGCCGGGTAGTGTTCCTTGATACCCCGGGTCACGAAGCGTTCACCATGATGCGCGCCCGCGGCGCCAAGGCGACCGACGTGGTGGTGTTGGTCGTAGCGGCCGACGACGGCGTCATGCCGCAGACGATCGAAGCCATCGAGCACTCGCGTGCTGCCGGTGTACCGATCGTGGTCGCGATCAACAAGATCGATCGGCCTGAAGCCAATATCGATCGCGTTAAGCAGGAATTGTCCGGTCACGGTCTGCAGCCGATCGAATGGGGCGGTGACGTGGAAATGGTTGAAGTTTCCGCCAAGATGAAGCAGAACATCGATTCCCTGCTGGAAACGATCCTGCTGACTTCCGACATTCTGGATCTAAAGGCCAGTCCGACGCGCTTAGCTTCGGGCGTAGTGCTGGAAGCCAAATTGGACCGCGGACGCGGTTCGGTGGCGACGGTTCTGGTTCAACAGGGCACACTGCGTGCGGGCGATCCGTTCATTGTTGGACAGATCTTCGGTAAGGTGCGCGCCATGTTCAATGACCGCGGCGAACAGATCACCGAAGCAGGTCCCGCGACGCCGGTCGAAGTGCTTGGTCTGCAAGGTGTTCCGCAGGCGGGCGAATCGTTCCAGGTGGTTTCCGATATTACCCGGGCTCAACAGATAGTCCATCAGCGGCAGATGGTCGCGCGGCAGAATACGTTGTCGCAAACGACCAAACGCGGTCTGGAAGCCTTGGGTCAAGCCGAAGCCAAGGAACTGCTGATCGTCATTAAGGCCGACGTGCAGGGTTCGGTAGAAGTGCTGAAATCTACCTTGAATAAACTGTCGACCGACGCGGTCAAGGTCAAGGTCATTCGTTCAGGCGTAGGTGCGATCACTGAATCGGACGTGTTGTTGGCTTCGGCCACGCAGGCCGGTTCGGCCGACTCGGCCGTGGTCATCATTGGCTTTAGTGTTCGCCCCGAAGTCAGGGCCGCTGAATTAGCCAAACAGGAACACGTCGACATCCGGCTGCATTCGATCATTTACAAGGTCGAAGAAGAGATCCGCGCGGCCATGATCGGCATGCTCGAAGCCATCGAGCGCGAGAAGATACTGGGCAAGGCCGAAGTTCGCGATGTGTTCAAGGTCACCAAGGTCGGCACCATTGCCGGTTGTATGGTGCTGGACGGTTTGATCCGACGCAATTCGCGCGCCCGCATCATTCGTGATGGCGTGGTAGCGTGGGAAGGCGGCATCGCCAGTTTGAAACGCTTCAAGGAAGACGCTTCCGAAGTTCGCGAGGGCTTTGAATGCGGTATCGGTCTGGAGAATTTCAACGACGTTAAGGCGGGCGACCAGATCGAATCCTATATCGTCGAGAAGATCGCGGCGACCGAGCTTTAAGCCACGGACACACGGCCGGAGGCGGGACATTTAAGTCACTCGCCCGCCCAGGCCCTTTATTTTTACGATAGTTTTTATGCGACGCCCGGAACGAGTGGCAGAACTGCTACGCGAAGAAATTTCAGAGATCGTGGGTTTTGAGCTAGACGACCCGCGAGTATTCTCGGTCACGGTCACCGAAGTTAAAGTGGCCGGCGACTTGCGCGACGCGAAGGTTTTCGTTTTGGTCGACGGCGACGAGAAAGAGATCAACACGGCCCTTGAGGCGTTGCGTCACGCGACCCCATACATTCGGCGACAGGTCGGAACGGCGCTTGCCATGCGTCACACCCCGGCGCTGCACTTTGTCCGGGATACGGTCGAAGAAAAAGGTGCGCGGGTCGATCAGTTGCTAGTGGGTATCCAGCGGGAAAGTTTCGAAAGAAAGGACGAGGAGTGAACGGCTGGGGTTAAAGCGTAGGCCGGCCGCCGCCACATCGTTTTCCCCGATCTCCCCCATTCCCTTTAAAAAATGCTCAGTCAAGTAGTCGAGCTGATTGAAAATAAGCAGCGCTTTGCGATCACATCGCACGTACGCCCCGACGGTGACGGATTAGGATCCGCACTAGGTCTTTACTGGCTCTTGCAGTCGTTGAACAAAGAGGCCGAGGTTATCCTTCACGACCCGGTTCCCCTTTCCTACCTTCCGTTGCCCGGTGCGGAAACCATACGCGTCACTCAAGAGATCGATCGACCTTACGATGCCATCTTCGTGATCGAATGTTCAGATGTTGGACGCCCGGGATTGGCTGGCCTTGATAAGGTGTTAGTGGTCAATATCGACCATCACGCGACCAGCGCTCTGTTTGGCGATATTAATTGGATCGACGCGACCGCCTCGGCCGTTGGCGAGATGATCTACAACTTGTGTAAAGCGATCGGTGGCCGCATCACGAAAGAAATCGCCGAGTGCGTTTACACCGCGTTGGTGACCGACACCGGCTCGTTCCATTACTCCAACACGACCGAACGTACCTTCAAAGTGGCATCGGAATTGGTCAAGGCGGGTGCCAAACCCGAAAAGGTCGCACAAAACGTCTATAGCTGTTACCCCTGGGCCAAGATCAAGCTGTTGGGCGAGGTCATCTCGACGGTACAACGCGACGAGACCGGCCGGATCGCCTGGCTACGTCAGACTATCGACATGCAGGTCCGGACCGGCGCGAACGAAGAGGATGGCGATGGTTTCGTAAACCTGCCGCTGTCGGCGCAGGAAGTCGAGGCCGTGGCGTTTCTTAAGGAGAGCGAACCAGGGATATACCGGACCAGTCTCCGCTCAAAGGGTGACATCAACGTCGCCCGGATCGCGGAAAAGTTCGGCGGCGGCGGCCATCGCAACGCTGCGGGTTGCACGCTGCGCGGAAGCTGGGACGAGGCCGAAGCCACCATCGTTCGTCTGCTGAAGGAAACGGTGGAAAAGCGGAACGGTAACGGCTCCGATCCCAACTCGAACGGCAACCATTCCTGATCGACCGCACATGCCGGCAAAAGAAAAGAAATACAAATGGCGCC